>NZ_JBFADP010000109.1:0-9702 GCF_040641415.1 Streptomyces sp. NPDC020875
TAATCTGGCGTTGATTTTTGGCACGCTGTTGAGTTCTCAAGGAACGGACGCTTCCTTCAGGCCCTTTTCACCAGGCCCTCCGGGCTTTCCCTTCGGTCTTGCGTTTCCAACCTTACCAGACCGTTTTCCCATTCCGTTTCCGGACTTGGATTCCGATCGGGCGGCCGACTGGAGAAGCCTTCTTACTTTTGCCTTTCGGCGTTTCCGACTCTATCAGATCCTTTCGGGCCTGATTCCCGGTCGAAACTCGGGTTTTGTCTTTCCGGCCGCTCGGGCCGTTCCGACGAGTGAGACTTTAGCGGAATCTTTTCTCCGACGCTAATCGGGTCTGCGTCCTGTCGAACGCTGATTCCCCATTCCGAAAAGGCACGGCCGAAAATGGGCGACAGAAACTGCCGCTCGTTCGTCGGTGTGGTCTTACGGAAGGGCCGCCCGGGGACCAACCTGAGTCGGCGCTCACGTCGGGCAACTCGGAGAACACTACGGTCGGCCCCGCCCACTGTCAACCCGGGGCTCGGTGCTCTACGCTCGCCCCCATGACATCGCGTACGCGCTCGCAACAGTGGTGGGCCGCCTGACGGCGGCCGGACACTTCGCGCGTACGCGACGGCCGCCGCTTCGGCGGCCGTTGTCGTTTCTCCCCCTCGGAGAGCCGGGCCGCCGGTAGCGGGGGCCTCCTGGACTAGAGGGAGAGGAGAAGCGGACATGACCCGGATCTTCAGTGGGGTGAAGCCCACCGGACATCTGACGCTGGGCAACTACCTGGGGGCGATCCGCCGCTGGGTGGAGGTCGACCAGCACCGGGCGGACGCACTGTTCTGCGTGGTGGATCTGCACGCGCTGACCGTGGAGCACGATCCGGCCCGGCTCCGCAGGCTGAGCAGGCAGGCGGCGACGCTGCTGCTGGCTGCGGGGCTGGACCCGGAGCGCTGCACCGTATTCGTACAGAGCCAGGTGGACGAGCACACCAGGCTGGCCTATCTGCTGGAGTGCACCGCGTCCGACGGCGAGCTGCGGCGGATGATCCAGTACAAGGAGAAGGCGGAGGCCGCCCGGCGGAGCGGGGACGGCGTACGGCTGTCGCTGCTGACGTATCCCGTACTGATGGCGGCGGACATCCTGGCGTACGGGGCGGACGAGGTCCCGGTCGGGGACGACCAGGCGCAGCACGTGGAGCTGACCCGGGATCTGGCGGTGCGGTTCAACCAGCGGTACGGGCATACGTTCACCGTGCCGAAGGCGACGCATCCGCGGGTCGCGGCTCGGATCATGGATCTTCAGGACCCGTTGTCGAAGATGGGGAAGTCGCACGAGTCGGGGGCGGGGATCGTCTATCTGCTGGACGATCCGGACCAGGTGCGGCGGAAGGTGATGCGGGCCGTGACGGACAGCGGTACCTCGGTCGTCTACGACCGTGAGGTCTCGCCGGGGGTGGCGAATCTGCTGGAGATCCTGGCCGCCTGTTCGGGTGGGGACCCGGAGGAGCTGGCCGGTGTGTACGAGTCGTACGGGGCGCTGAAGCGGGCCGTGGCGGACGCGGTGGTGGAGCTGCTGCGGCCGGTCCGGGAGCGGCACGCGGAGCTGGCCGCGGACCCGGGATATCTGGACGAGGTATTGCGGAAGGGGGCCGGCCGGGCCGGAGAGCTGGCCCGGCCGAGGGTCGACGCGGCATATGCCGCGATCGGATTGCTGCCGGGGTAACCGGGCCGGAGCCGGGACCGGGCGCGCGGCCGGGCGCGTACCGGGCCGGGTCGCGGCCGTTCCTCACCGGTGGCCGTACGGGCGGGCACCGGTGAGGAGGCCGGTCGGGATCCCGGGCCGTGAGCTGGGGGGCTGTGGGTCAGCCGTTGCCGGAGGCGAGTTCGCGGCTGCGGTCGCGGGCCGCTTCGAGGGCGGCGATCAGGGCGGCCCGGACTCCGTGGTTCTCCAGCTCGCGGATGGCGCTGATGGTGGTTCCGGCGGGCGAGGTGACGGCTTCCCGGAGCTTGACGGGGTGCTCGCCGCTGTCGCGGAGCATCACGGCGGCGCCGATGGCGGCCTGGACGATGAGGTCATGGGCCTGGGCGCGGGGCAGGCCGAGCAGGATGCCCGCGTCGGTCATGGCCTCGACCAGGAAGTAGAAGTAGGCGGGGCCCGAACCGGAGAGCGCGGTGGCGGCGTCCTGCTGGGACTCGGGGACCCGGAGCGTCTTGCCGACGCTGCCGAAGATCTCCTCGGTGTGGGCGAGGTGGGCGGGGGTGGCGTGGTGGCCGCCCGAGATGACGGACATGCCTTCGTCGACCAGGACGGGGGTGTTGGGCATGACCCGGATGACGGGGGTGCCGGAGGCCAGGCGTTCCTCGATGAAGGAGGTGGGGATTCCGGCGGCGGCGCTGATGACCAGGCGATCGGCGGTGAGATGGGGGGCGAGCTGGTCGAGCAGGGCGCCCATGTCCTGTGGCTTGACGGCCAGGATGAGGGTGTCGGCGCGCTTGGCGGCGTCGGCGTTGGTGACGGGCTCGACGCCGTAGCGGGTCCGGAGTTCCTCGGCGCGGTCGGTGCGGCGGGTGGTGACGAGGAGATCGGCCGGTCGCCAGCCCGCGCGGATCATCCCGCTGAGGAGGGCTTCACCGATCTTGCCCGTACCGAGGACTGCGACTGTCTTGGTCATGGCTCTGTTCACCTCGTCGCTGGGGGTTGTGGCGCCCATCCTCGCACCGGTGGCGCGGTGGCCGGGCGGGTCCGGGGCGTCCCCGGGTGCCCCGGCGGCGGGCCGGGGCACCCGGGCGGGGTGGTCAGCTCAGGCCCGGGAAGAGGGGGATCGCCCCGGGGCGGCGGCGGGCCAGGTGGAGGATGCGGACGGTGAACCGTACGACCTGCTCCTTGAAGTGGGCCGCCGGGCGGCCGGTGAGGGTGAGGGCGCGCGGTGAGTCGTCGGCCCGGACGAACTGGATCAGCCCGTCGCGGCGGCCGAGGCTGACGCACTGGAAGACATAGCCGAACCGCAGCGGCCGGGGCTCGTCGCCCCGGAGGTCCGTGATGATCGTGCCGGCGGCTCTGGACCCGCCGGGCAGGGCCGCCGCGCAGCCCATGCGCAGGGCGCCCGCCGCCGCCGAGTGGGCCGCGGCGGCGTCCCCGACAGCGCAGATCTCGGGGTGGCTGACCGAACGGAGGGCGTCGTCGACCGTGATCCGGCCGGTCGCCGGGTCGAGGGCGAGACCGGCGGCGGAGGCGATGGCCGTACGGGGGACCATCGACGCCGACCAGACGACGGTGTCCGCGTCGACGTCGTCGGGGTGCGCGACCTCGGTGCCCTCCTCGATCCGGACGCCGAGCCCGGTCAGCACGGTACGGACATGGGCGCGGCCCCGGGCGGAGTGGCCAGCCGCGACGGGGCCGGAGGAGAGCAGGCGTACGGACCAGTCGGGGTAGGTCTCGGCGAGTTCGGCGGCCGTCTCGATGCCGGTGAGGCCGCCGCCGACGACGGCGACCGAGCCCCGGCCGCCGGTGCGCATGCGGTGGCCGAGTTCCGCGGCGGTCTCGGCGGTGTGGACCCGGCCGTCGGCCCGGGGATGGTCCGGCGCCCCGCCCCGCGCGTCGGGCCCGGGGGCCGTTCCGGCGGAAGAGGCTGTTCCGGTGGCGGGGGCGGAGGTGGGGGCGGGGGCCGGGATGCCCGTACGGCTGCCGAGGGCGTAGACGAGCCGGTCGTAGCGGATCTCCCGGCCGTCGTCCGTGGTGACCGTTCGGGCGGCCGGATCGAGGGCGACGGCCCGGTGGGCGATGTGCCGGATACCGGTACCGCGCAGCAGATCGGCCAGGGGGTGGGTGACATCGGTCCGGGTACCGGCCAGTTCGTGGAGCCGGACGCGTTCGGTGAAGCGGTCGTGCGGGTCGACCAGGGTGACCCGGGTATGCGGGGCGAGCCGGAGGGCGGCCATCAGCCCGCCGTACCCCGCGCCGATGACGGTGACCTCGGGCCGGTCCTGGGAACGGCCGCTGTCCTGCTGCGATGTAGGCGTCATACCGGGGTGACGGCGCGGGGCGGGCGAGTGTGACGTGACGGTGATCACGCGCCAGGGGTGGGCCGGGCGGGTGGTGGCCTTCGGCCGGTGGCCGCGTACGGGTGGGTGGGTCGGGCGGTGGGGTCGTACGCGGCCGGGCTCGGCGGGCGGGGTGGGCGCGGCAGGCGTGGCCGGGCTACCGCGGGCCGTGGAGCGCCGCCAGGTCGAGATGGGCGAGTTTGGCGGGGTTGAGGGTGCAGTCGATCCGGGTGATCAGGCCGCCTCGGACGGTGAAGGCGTAGACCGCGGCCGAGGAGTCGGCGGCGACACCGGTGGCGATACCGGTGACCACGAGGCCGGGCGCGTCGTTGACGTCGAACCGCCCCATCCGGGTCCGGCCGGGGACGAAGGCGCGCAGGGCGTGGCCGATGAAGTGGGTGACCTTCTCGCGCCCCACGACCGGGACGCGCGCCGCGCCCACCAGGCCGTCGCCGTCCGTCCGCCAGACCACCTCGGGGTCGAGGATCCGGGCCAGACCCGCCAGGTCCCCGTCGACCGCGGCGGCGAGAAAGGCGTCGACGGTACGCCGGTGCTCGGCCCGGTCGACGGTCCGGCGCGGGGCCTCGGCCCGGACCCGGCGGCGGGCCCGGGACGCCAGCTGCCGTACCGACTCGGGGGTACGGCCCACCACGTCCGCGATCTCCGCGAACGGCACCGCGAAGGCGTCGTGCAGGACGAGGGCGGTCCGCTCGGCGGGGGTGAGCCGTTCGAGGACCGTGAGCAGGGCGGTGCCCACGGAGTCGTCGAGCGTCGCCCGCTCCTCCGGGCCTGCCTCGGTGACCACGGGCTCCGGCAGCCAGGGGCCGATATACGCCTCGCGCCGGGCGCGGGCCGAGGTGAGCTGGTCGTAGCAGATCCGGCTGACCACGGCGGTCAGATATCCGGCGGGGTTCTCGGCCCGGTCGTCCGGCAGCCGCCGCCAGCGCAGCCAGGCGTCCTGGAGGGCGTCGTCGGCGTCCGCCACCGAGCCGGTGATGCGGTAGGCGATACCCCAGAGGCGCTCGCGCTGCTTCTCGAACTCGGCCGGCTCGGCCATCTCTGCTGGGTCCTCCGTCGTGCGGGGTGGGGGCGGTCGCGAGGGGTCGCGGGGAGCGGGCCGGGTCGCGCGGGGTCGGGCCGGGTATCTCAGCCGGTGGGGGCGGTGGTGATCGTCAGCTCGACCGTGTACGCCTCCGTGACCGTGCCGTCCGGGAAGACCTTCAGCAGTTCCTCGCGCTCCCGGGCCAGCAGTTCGGCGGAGTCCGCCGGGGGGAGGGTGAGCAGCAGCGAATGGCTGCCGATGTTCGCGAGATGGGTGTCGACCGGCACGGCCCGGGTCCACGGGATCCGGCGCTCGACGGTTCGGTCCTCCCAGTCGGCGGGCAGGGCTCGCAGCTCGCGGGGCGAACCGTGGGTCCACTCCGGGATCCGGCGCCGGAGGCGGGTGCTCTGGGCGGCGACCCACGGGACGGTCTCGTCGGCGACGTTCCACCAGAGCGCGAGCCCGCCCCCGGGGCGGAGCACCCGGCGCGCCTCGGGAAGGGAGCGGGCCGGATCGGTCCAGTGCCACGACTGGGCGTACGTGATCAGGTCGGCGCGGGCGGAGGCGAGCGGGAGGGCGTCGCCGAGGCCCCGTACGAGCGGGATGTCCGGATGCGTACGGCGGAACTCGGCCGCCATGCCCGCGCCCGGCTCCACGGCGAGGACCCGGGCGCCGCGGCGGGCCAGCAGTCCGCTGGAGATACCGGTACCGGCGCCGACGTCGACGACGTGCGCGCCGCGCAGGGAGCGGCCGGTCAGCTCCTCGACGGTGTCGAACAGGGCGTCCGGGTAGCCGGGGCGGGCCGCCGCGTACTGGGCCGCCGCGGCGTCGAACGACCGCGCGCGGGGCGACGACGCGAGCGCGCCGGGGCGATGCTCTGTGCTCATGGGGGTGATCCTTGCTGGCGGGGAGCCGCGCCGTCTACGTCTCGGGGCGCCGCCTCACCACCCGGGCCGCGCCCGGCGGCCCGATGTTGTTCGCGGTCCGCCGACCGTGCGCGGCTTGTCTCGCAGTTCCCCGAGCCCCTGAAAGCCCTCCCGGGCAACGCCCCCGGAATGAGGGACCCCGAGGGGGGTCAGCGGGGTTTGCGCTTGGGGGTGCGGGCCGCCGGATTGCCCGTACGGGCGCCGCGGCGCTTGGTGAACCGGGCGCGGGCCGTCTCGTACTCCTCGCGGTGCAGCGCCTCGCCCGGCGCCTCCTTCATCGCGCGGAGGGACCAGGCCAGCAGCACGCCGACGAAGCCGACCGTGCGGACGCTCCGCAGCGCGTCCGGGGTCGCCGCGCCGGTCGGGCGGCGGGTGAAGCCCTCCCAGGTCTTGCGGAAGGCGATCGCGCTGCACACCGCGAACATCACGATGACCATCGCGTTCAGGATGCCGCCGACCTCGGCGATCGTCAGGCCCTCGTAGCCCAGCCGGAGGGCGAACGCGCCGAGCGCCGCCGCGGCCAGGGCACCGGCCGCGACGCCCGCGCGGCGCAGCCCGTAGCCGCCGTCGTGGTCGACCCAGGTGGTGCCGAAGAAGCGGATGGGTTCGGGCAGCGGCCCCTCCGGGGTCCGGCCTTGGGTGTTCTGCTGCTGCTCGCTCACGGGTCGATTATCCCCGGAGGCGGCGGCACCCGGGGATAGGGTCCGGGGCGGGCCCGGAGCCGGGTCAGCAGCGGATGGCCACGTACCCGTCGCTGCCGGTCCGGATGTACGCGTCCGAGACGAACTCGCCGTTGCCGATGTTGTCCCAGATCCGCGACGTGCCGTACGGGCCGCTGACCGACTGGCCCGGCTTCTGGCAGAAGATCGGGACGCGGGAGCCCACGGGGAGCGTGCGGATCAGTTCGTACTGGGTGCCGGGGCCCATCCGGACGTTGAGCGCGACGCCCGGCGCGACCGGGTAGTAGCGGACCGCCGCGGAGACCTCGGCCGCCGCGACGTCGCCGAGGGCGACCGATGCCGATGCCGAGACCGACAGCTCCGCCGTCGTCGGCTCCGCGCCGGTCTCCGTCTCGGTTCCGGTTTCGGGTCGGATTCCGGTTTCGTCGATTGTCATGTAAATCTCCCCCGTTGGTGTATCTGCGTAGGGGTACGGTACGCCGCGCCCCGGCGGGCAACCACCCCCGGGATCGCACTCACCATCGACTAGGCTCCGAGGTTCGCGCGTGCGCACGATCGATCATCGGGGGTGGGGATGCCACCGCTGCGCGGCACCGGTCAGGTGTCGGAATCCGGTCAGCCGGAGTACGCAGGTCAGTACCGGCTCGAAGCCTGTCTCGGGAACGGCGGTATGGGCGTCGTCCACCGCGCGACATCCGCGTCGGGGCTGCGTCTCGCCGTCAAGGTCATCCATGCCGAGCACGCCACGGATCCCGAGTTCAGGGCCCGTTTCCGGCAGGAGGTCGCGGCCGCGAGGCGGGTCAGCGGGGCGTTCACGGCCTCCGTCGTGGACGCCGATCCGGAGGCCGCCCGCCCCTGGATGGCGACCCTCTTCATCGACGGCCCCACCCTCGCCGAGCGGGTGAAGCGGAATGGCCCGATGGAGCCCGAAGAGGTCCGCAGGACGGGTGCCGGGCTGGCCGAGGCGCTGCGCGACATCCACCGCGCCGGGGTGGTGCACCGCGATCTCAAGCCCAGCAATGTCCTGCTCGGTCCCGACGGCCCGAAGGTGATCGACTTCGGTATCTCGCGGCCGAAGGACAGCGATCTGCGCACGGAGACCGGGAAGCTGATCGGCACGCCGCCGTTCATGGCGCCCGAGCAGTTCCAGCGGCCCCGTGAGGTGGGGCCCGAGGCGGATGTCTTCGCCATGGGATCGGTTCTGGTGCATGCCCTCACCGGGCGTGGACCGTTCGACTCCGACAGTCCGTACATCGTGGCCTACCAGGTCGTTCATGACGAGCCCGAGCTGACGGGGGTGCCGTCGGGGCTGGTGCCGCTGCTCCGGCGCTGTCTGGCGAAGGACCCGGCGGAGCGGCCGTCGCCGTACGAGTTGATGGTGGCGCTGCGGGAGGCGTCCCCCTCGGCGTCGTACGACACCCAGGCGTATGTACCGATGCCCAGGGAACCGGATCCGCGCGAGAGCCTGCCGGGTCCGGGCGGTGCGACGGCCGCCCCGGGCGGAGTGACGGGTTCCGCAGGCGGGGCGACGGATTCCGCGGAGGCGGGTTCCGGGCGGCCCGGGCCGGTGAACTCCTCGGCCGGAGGCAGCGGCGCGGACGGAAACGGAATCCCGGCGGGGAGTGGCGGCGGGGGCCGGTGGACGATCGGGCGGCGGCGCTGGGCGGTGGCCGGAATCGCCCTGGTCCTGCTGGCGACCGCCGGGGTAGTGGCGCTCCGGGCGGGCGACGGCACGGACGGCGGGGCCGGGACGTCCGCCGGGACCCGGGCGGGTTCGCCGGGGGCGCGTGGAGTCGAGGCGTGGAGCGTACGGCTCGGGAAGGCGCTCGGGGAGGAACGTACGCCCGCGTGTACCTACGCACCCGGCCCCGGCGCGCTGTACTGCTCCGCGCCGGGGGTGAGCGCCGCCCGGCTCGACCCGGCGACCGGCCGCCGGGTGTGGTCCCGGCCCGCCGGGCCGGGCGCGACGGCCGATATCGGACCGCGCGCGCCGGTGCTCGCGGGCGGTCTGGTGCAGATCCGGCCCGTCGGCACCGAGCCGGTACGGGCGCTGGACCCGGCGACGGGCGAGCCCCGGTGGTCGGCCCCGATGGCCGGGTACTCGGGGGTTCGGTACGCCGGTGAGCTGGCCCTTCTCGTCAAGGGCGACGGCCGGGTCCGGGCCCTGGACGCCCGCACCGGCGCCGAGCGGTGGCGGGCCCGGCACGGTTCGGGCAGTGGGGAGTGGATCGCCGGGGGCGGTGCCCTGTACGCGGTTGATCCGCTGGCCGGGGGTGCCGCGACGGAGATCAACGCGGTCGACCCGGACACCGGGCGACTGCTGTGGCGGCAGCGGCTGGAAGGATCGTTGCGGCCGGTGGGGTTCGCGGCAGGCGCGCTGCACCTGCTCGCCGTGGACGCGTCCGGGAGTACGGACGCGGTCGTCCGGCTGACGGTCGCGGCAACCGGGGCGGGCGCGGGTACGGGAGCGGGGGCCGGAACGGGAGCTGGAGCTGACGGGGGCGCGGCCCGGGAGCGGACGGTGCGGCGGATCGCCCTGGACGCGCCGGTTCCGCAGGCGCAGGCGGTGGCCTCGCCGAGTGGGGTGACGTACATCGGCGGGGCGGGCGGATCCCTGGTCGCGGTCCGGGTCTCCCCCGACCGGAACGGTTCGGGGCGGGCGGGGCAGCCGGGGCAGCTGTGGCGGCTGGAGACCGGGGTGACCCATCTGTCCCGGCCCGTCGCGGGCCGGGACGCGGTCTTCGTAACGGCCGGGGACGGGCGGCTGCTGGCGGT
Source organism: Streptomyces sp. NPDC020875 (assembly GCF_040641415.1). Classification (NCBI taxonomy): domain Bacteria; kingdom Bacillati; phylum Actinomycetota; class Actinomycetes; order Kitasatosporales; family Streptomycetaceae; genus Streptomyces; species Streptomyces sp. NPDC020875. The sequence continues at coordinate 9,443 of NZ_JBFADP010000109.1, forward strand.
GGACGCGGTACGCGGACGGCTGACCGGCCAGACGGACCCCCGGATGGACGGCGGGCCCCGGACCTACACCTCGTTCCTGCCCGCCCCGGCCACGGCGGGCGACCGGGTCTTCGGTACGGCACCCGACGGGTCGGTCTTCTCGGTCGCGGCGGCGGATCCGGGCAGCTGGTAGCACCGGACGGGGCCGTTCCCCGGAATCGACTGACCCGGGCCCCGGGGCGCGGGGGGGTGGGGTGCGGGGGGGTGCGGGGGGCCCGGGT
>NZ_JBFADP010000110.1:0-9225 GCF_040641415.1 Streptomyces sp. NPDC020875
GACGGCCAGGACGGTGATCCGGGCCCCGGCCCGCTCGGCTTCGGCGAGTACGGCGTCCGCGGTGGCGGGGTCGCCGCCGCCGTGGAAGGTGAGGGACGGCTTCTCCGGTTGATCCGGTTTCTCCGGCTTCTTCGCCCGGCTGGGCTGGACCCGCTTCGGTTCGCCGGGCATCTTCGGATACTCCGGCGGATAGGGCAGATCCCCCAGGCCGTGGTCGGCCTCGTCCTTGCGCGCGACCTCCAGCAGCTCTTCCAGACCGAACCGGTGGTCGTCCATATCGGCGTGGACGTCACCGATCTCGGCATAGCGGACGGGCATGGTCCGGATGTCGAAGTCCTCCGGCCGGGCGTCGTCGATCTCGTCCCAGCGCAGCGGCGCGGAGACCGGGGCGTGCGGACGGGGGCGGACGGAGTAGGCGGAGGCGATGGTCCGGTCCCGGGCGGTCTGGTTGTAGTCGACGAAGATCCGCTCGCCGCGCTCCTCCTTCCACCATTTGATCGTCACGCGGTCCGGCATCCGGCGCTCCAGCAGCCGGCCGCAGGCGATGGCCGCCCGGCGGACCTGGACGAAGGTCCAGTCGGGGGTGATGGGGACGAAGACATGCAGCCCGCGCCCGCCGGAGGTCTTGGGCCAGCCGCGCAGCCCCACGCCGTCGAGGACGTCCCGCAGCTCGTGGGCGGCCCGGACGGCGTCCTCGTAGTCGGTACCGGGCTGGGGGTCGAGGTCGATCCGGAGTTCGTCGGGGTGGTCGGTGTCGTCGCGCCGGACCGGCCAGGGGTGGAAGGTGACGGCGCCCAGATTGGCGGCCCAGACGACGGCCGCCGGTTCGGTGGGGCACATCTCGTCGGCGGACCGGCCGCTGGGGAAGGTGATGTGGGCCGTGGGGATCCAGTCGGGCAGATATTTGGGGGCCCGTTTCTGGAAGAAGGACTCCCCCGTCACTCCGTCGGGGTAACGCTCCAGGGTCGTCGGGCGGTCGCGCAGGGCGCGGGTGATGCCGTCGCCGACGGCCAGGTAGTAGCGGACCATGTCCAGCTTGGTGTATCCGCGCTCGGGAAAGTAGATCTTGTCGGGGTTGGAGACCTTGACGGTCCGCTCCCCCACTTCCAGTTCCATCGCTCGGCCGGCCATGTCCGTCAGGGTATGCCGGGCCGACTTTTGCCGCATTCCATGTGATACCCGACAATCCTGCTATGGATCTCCCGGTGATGCCGCCCGTCAAGCCGATGCTGGCCAAGTCCGTGAAGACCATCCCGCCCGAGATGCAGTACGAGGCCAAATGGGACGGCTTCCGGGCCGTGATCCACCGGGACGGCGACGAGATCGTCATCGGGTCCCGGACCGGCAAGCCCCTGACCCGCTACTTCCCCGAGCTGGTGGCGGCGCTGGCGGCCGAACTCCCGGACCGCTGTGTGGTCGACGGCGAGATCGTCATCGTGCACGGTGGCCGACTCGACTTCGACCGGCTCACCGAACGCATCCATCCCGCCGACTCCCGGGTCCGGATGCTCGCCGAGCGGACCCCGGCCTCCTTCGTCGCCTTCGATCTGCTCGCCCTCGGCGACGAATCCCATCTCGACACTCCCCTGGCGGAGCGCCGGGTCCTGCTCACCGAGGCGCTGCGCGACGCCCGGCCACCGGTCCATCTGGCGCCCGCCACCACGGACCGGGAACTGGCGCTGACCTGGTTCGACCGGTACGAGGGCGCGGGCCTCGACGGAGTCGTCGCCAAACCGCTCGACCTGCCCTACCGGCCCGACGCCAGGCTGATGTTCAAGATCAAGCACGAGCGGACGGCCGATGTCGTCGTCGCCGGATACCGCTTCCACAAGAGCGGCCCGGTGGTGGGCTCCCTGCTGCTCGGACTCCATGACGCCACCGGCGCGCTCCAGCACGTCGGGGTCTGTGCCGCGTTCCCGATGAAGCGCCGGGCCGAGCTGGTGGCGGAGCTGGAGCCGCTGCGGATGGACCCGACCGACGACCATCCCTGGGCCGCCTGGGCGGACGCGAGCGCCCATGAGTCGTCCCGGCTGCCGGGCGCGGTGAGCCGCTGGACCGGGAAGAAGGACCTGTCCTGGGTGGCGCTGCGGCCGGAGCGGGTCGCGGAGGTGGCGTACGACCATATGGAAGGCACTCGATTCCGCCATACGGCCCAGTTCCGCCGCTGGCGCCCCGACCGGACCCCGGCGAGCTGCACATATGCCCAGCTGGAGGAGCCGGTGGGCTATGACCTCGGCGAGGTACTGGCGGCACCGGGCGGGGTGTGACACGCCGTCAATGGTCAACTCGGGACGTCAACTCCCCGACGTCGTATGATGATCGATTCGGGTGTGCGGTGCACATTGTCGTAAGGTATGTCGCCGGTGCGGCCGGTGGCACGGGCCCGGGCGAGTCCCCGCGGTGCGCACCTCCCGTACGGCCCCGTCGCTCCGGTCGATTCCGACCGCCGGGCAAGAGAAGGACTGGACACCGTGACCGCGTCACCACTCGTTCCCGTACCGATTCCCGACCGTGTCGCGGCTCTGATCGGCTCCTGTATGCCCACCCATGTGCTGACGGCCGAGATGGCGGCGGACAGCGCGATGCGGGAGATGAGCCTGCTGCGCGCGCCGCTGCCCGGCCCCGCCTGGGCGGACCGGGAGCGGCTGCTGTCCGAGGTGGCCCGGGCGAACAAGGTCCTGGCGGCCTACAACCCCCGGCTGATGGTGCTGCCGGACGGCCACCACTGACAGCCGTCACGGACCCCGGTCACCGCCGGGTCACTCGCATCACTCCGCTGCTCGTCGCTCCGGTAACCCGGGCTGCGGCGGTTACTCGATGAAGGTGCCGTCGATATAGACCCATGCCCCGTCGACCCGGCCGAAGGTACTGCGCTCGTGCAGCTCTCCGCGCTGCCCCCGCAGCCGGTAACGGGCCCGGAAGGTGACCGTGCCCGTGGTGTGGAACGCGCTGCCCTCGGTGGTGTCGGTGATCTCCAGCCCCTCCCAGACCATCCGGGTGTCGAGTTCGAGCGTCGGCGGCCGGGTGTCCGGGTGCCAGGTCCGCAGCAGATACGGCACGTCTCCGGCGACGAACGCGGTGTAGCGGGAGCGCATCAGCAGCTCGGCGGTGGGCGCCGCCGCCGTACCCGAGTGGAACCGCCCGCAGCACTCCCCGTAGGCGGCGGGCAGCCCGCAGGGACAGGGCGTCTCGGCGGTGAGCCGTTCGGGAGCGGGCGCGCGCCGGGCGCGGGCGGGTCGTGAGGCCATGGACTCCATTCTCCCGCGTGATCCACCGGGAAACTAATCGGCGGCGGCCCGGGATATCGGCGGATTCTCGGCGAGGAAGCGCCGGGCGCGGGCGATGACATCGGACCCTTCGTTGGCGGCGGCCTGGTCCGTCTCCAGGGCCTCGGCGACGACGGTCCGGAGCAGTTGCCGGGCCTGGTGGCCGAGCGGCAGATCGCAGAGCTCCACCAGGTCCGGGATGTCCCGGGCCGCGGCATGGCGGAGTTGGCTCCGGACGTCGTCGCGGAACTCCTGGTCGTCGCCGTGGCCCTCCACCGCCCGGAGCATCAGCCGGGCGGTCCGCTGGTAGTCGTAGACCTCGATCTCGGCCAGTCGGCGGATGGTCTCGGTCGGCAGCCGGTCCGCGTCGCGCTCCAGTTGCCGGTAGAGGAGCCCCGAGAGGGCCCTTCGGCTCTCCATCGGCAGCCCACCGCCCCGGCTCACCGAGGCGAGGCAGTTCCAGTACGCCTCGGCCAGCGTCTCGCCGTCCGCGCCCGTACCGCTCAGCAGCCATAGCTTCGTCAACCGGTGGGCGACGGAGCTGACCTCGCCGTCCGGGCCGCCCGTGAAGGTCGTGACCGCCTCCGGCAGCAGGCTCAGGAACGGATCCACCGCGTGCAGCACGATGGAGTCGTTCTTGCCGCCGGAGACCACCATCTTGTGGCGGATCTGCTCGGGTCTCGACCGGACCCAGTCGGCGGTACGGCCCGGGACGTCGGCGCTCAGCCGCACGCCTTGGTACCAGTCGAGCCGGATCGGTTCCTGGGCTATGCCGTCGAAGGCCGGGGTGATCTCCAGGTCCTGGTGCTCGCCGTGCCATGCCTGCCGGATGGAGAGGGCGAGGGCGAACTCCGTCCACTCGGACTCCCGGAACGCGGCGCGCCAGAGCAGGGCCCGGCGGTGCCACAGGGCGGCGGTGTGTTCCATGCCGGGGAAGAGCTGACTCGCCAGCAGCCGACCGGTGACCAGGACGGTCAGCAGGACGATATTCGCCGAGTACAGGCCGTGCCGGGAGGACGTGGCGCGGGTCTCGGGGCGGTAGTCGGCGTAGCCGTGCTCGGTTCTGGTGCGGTGGTCGGTGAGAACGGTGAGCAGCAGTCCGCCGAGGCGCTCCCGGTCGGCTTCGGGGATCCGGGCGATCCGGGCGGCGGCGAAGGGGAGGATCTGGCGGGAGGCGAGGGTGGCGTACGACAGCACGACGTACAGCAGATCGTCCTCGACCCGGGTCCGGCCGACGGTGAGGGCCGGGCGCTGGCCGAGCAGCGATTCCAGGAGCTGGACGGCGAGCCGGGCGACGAGATACTCGCCGAAGGTGGCGTGCAGGAACTCGAAGGTCACCATCCGCTCGTTGTCGCGGTACGCCTGGGCGCGCTGGACGAAGAAGAACCGGCCGAGGGCGATCTCGCCCCGGCTGAGGGAGCTCTGGAAGTCGTCGGCGACGGCGGCCTCACGGCCCAGGATCGCCGACAGATCCGCCTCGGCCTCCTGCGAGGTGATCCACTGGCGGCGGCGGTTGAGCATGCCGAAGGAGATCAGGGAGAGCCGCTGGATCTCCTGCTCGGCCCGGGCCTCCAGCTCCCGCTTCGGCAGCCCCGGGTTGGACTTCATGACCTCGCGGGTGGCGAAGGAGGTCAGCAGCTCCTCGTAGAGCGCGGCCTCGTCGAACTCGACGCCGGGGGCCGCCGCGCGCTGGAGGGCGTTGTCGGTGCCGTCGTAGAGGGCGAGCATCAGCAGCAGCAGCGGCTGGGAGGCGAGGGCCGGATGCCGTATCGCGACCTCGGCGGGGAGCGGGGCGAGGCCGCGTCCGGCGAGGTATCCGGCGTTGATCCGGTTCCACCAGCCGAGCCAGAGTTCCACCTGCCGGGCGGTGAAGGGTTCCAGGCGGAGGGCGACCGTGCCTTCCGGGTAGCGGGGGCGGTCGGCGACGGCGGTCCGGCTGGTGACGATCGCGTAGACCGGGCGGCCCTGGTCGGCCTCGCGTTCCTGGAAGCGCGTGACGCGGGTGAGGAAGTCGGACTGGCTGACGCCGGTGGCCTGGAGGAGTTCGTCGTAGCCGTCGAAGAGGAGGACGGGGACGGTGTCCCCGGCGGCGCGGACGAGTTCGGGCCAGGTGACGCGCTCACCGGTGGCGGCGCGCACTGCGTACTCGATCTGGTCCTGGACGTCGGCGTCGGCGGGGACCTCGCGGAGCAGGATCCGTACCGGCAGATAGCCCGCCTGCGGCAGCCGGGCCGCGAGGATCTTCGTGAGCACGGATTTGCCCGCGCCGGGCTGGCCGAGGACGACGAGCGGGGTCCGGGTGTATTGGGGCTGGGTGAGCAGCCCGGCCAGGCATTCGGGCAGATCGGAGCGGACGTCCGCCGGGCTCCACCAGTTCTCGTCGGCGGGGCCGTCGGCTCCGGGGACGACTTCGCGGAGCCGGAAGTCGGGGTCGATGTAGCCGTCGCCGAGGCTGGGCAGCATGACTCCGGCCGGGGCGTTTCCCTCGGCGAGGATGGCGCGGTCGAGGGCGGCTCGGTAGCCGGTGACGAGGGACGCGGCGGCGTGGCGCGGGGCCTGTGCGGCGGTCAGTCCGTGGAGGGTCGACTCGATTCCGGTGAGGGACTGACGGACGGCGACCCGGGTGGCCTGGTGTTCGATCTGACCGGACCAGAAGCCGAACTCGGGCACCTCCTGGGCGAGTTGGGTGTACAGCTCCTGGTAGCGGTCGACGGCCCGGTCGGCGAGGGAGTCGTCGGTCCGGGCGATCCGGGTCCTGGCGGTGTCGTCGAGGCCGTCGTAGAGCGCGAGGCCCCGGACGAAGTCGGCGAGGGCGCGCCAGAAGTGTCCGTAGTGGGCGCGGACCTGTCCGAGGTTCTCCTCGTACGGCCGGTGGGGCGCGGGCGGCCCGATCGGGAAGTCGGCGAGGGCGCCGAAGAGGTCGGGTCCGGGGGAGCCGCCCCCGCCGGTGACCGCGACCTGTTCACTGCCGGTCAGCTCCAGGTCCTGGAGCCGGAAGGGCAGTTCGGTCTCGCCGAGTTCCTCGAACCAGGCGGTGATCACCAGAACGGTGTGGGCGGCGGCGATCCGTTCCGTACGGGTCGCCCGGTCGGCGTCGTCGAGTCCGCCGCGCAGTTCGGACGTCAGCTCGCGGCCGAGTCGCAGCACACGTCCCTGGACGTCGAGCAGGTTGAGCACGGCGTCGCTGACGCCGCCGGTCGCCACGGAGAGCGCTCCCCCGAGCGCGCGGTCGGCGGCGGCGAGTCCGGCGCCGTCACCGGTCAGGATCGCCACCGCGTCCCGGTAGTTGAGCTGTCGTCGTCCCCGCACCCCGAACCCCCGTCATTCCCCCGCCGCCTCGTCCGGGCGGCCCTGTCCGCGTCCGGTCTACCACGGGACCCGAGGGGGTCACCGGGGTTACCGGACCGTTGTTGTGATCTAGGCCGCGTCTTCCGGCCGTCCGTCGCTCCGGGGCGGTTCGTCACCGGCCCCGGGGCTGGTGAACGGCACGTTCTCCGCCGTCGTCACGAACTCCGGGTCGGAGCCCAGGGCGTGTTCGGCGACGCGGGAGACCACGGACGGCGGGATGTCGTCCAGCCCGTAGGTGGCGTGGGTGTCATGGGGCAGGACGACGCGCAGTCCGTGCTCCGTCGCGCCGAAGGCCGTGGCGCTGACACACATCTCCGACAGCACGCCCGCTATCACGGCACTCCGCACCCCGTGGCGGTCGACCAGGTCCCCGAGGCCGGTGCCGTCGAAGCCGTCGTCGGACGATTTGGCGACCACCACCTCACGGGCCGACTCGATCACCGGGAGATACAACTCCCAGCCCGGCGCGCCTGGCTCGTCCACGGCGCCCGGCTCCCCGTCGTTGCGGAGATGGACCACGAGGGCGCCCGCCGCGCGGGCCCGCTCCAGCAGGCGGGTGAGCCGGCCGGCCAGCTCTCCGGCGCCGGGCACGGCCTCGGGACCGGAGAGGAAGGCGGTCTGCACGTCCACCAGGATCAAGGCGTCGACGGGGGCGGTGGCCACGGCTCTGCGGGGCACCGAATGCCATACGCCGTCCCGGACGAACCCACCGCCGCCGGAGAGCTCGGGCTTCACCGATTCCACCATGCTCACACCGCCTCGTACTCGAAGGTGATCACACCGTACGTGATCCCGCCGGATCGCTCCCGGGCCTGTGGACAACCCGGCGACCAGCCCGGAATCGGCTGCCGCGAAGGGCCCGGAGGACCGCCCGGCGACCGTCCGCCGTCAGCCCGCCCACTGGTCGAACGCCAGCTTCGCCACCAGGCCCAGGACCACCGTCAGCAGCACACCCCGGACGAAGCCGCTGCCCTTGCTCAGCGCCATCCGGGCCCCGACGGTCGCCCCGGCGAGATTGAACACGGCCAGCACGGCGGCCAGTTGCCACAGGACGGAGCCCTGGTAGGCGAACATCGCCAGCGCGCCCGCGTTGGTGCAGACGTTCACCACCTTCGCCGTGGCGGACGCGGCCACCAGATCGAGATGGAGTACGGCGGTGAGCGCAAGGACCAGGAACGTGCCGGTGCCGGGGCCGACGAGGCCGTCGTAGAAGCCGATTCCGCCGCCGACCAGGACGATCGCGGTGAGGATCCGGGCCCGGGTGATCCCGGTCGGCCGCTCCGTTCCCGCGGTTCCGAAACCGGGGCGCAGCAGGACGAAGGCGGCCACGCCGACCAGGACGACCATGATGACGGGCCGCAGGACGGAGCTGCTGATGCCCGCCGCGAAGAAGGCCCCGAGCGTCGATCCGGCGAGCGCGGCCAGTCCGATCCGTACGGCCGTACGGATGTCGACGGCGGCCCGGCGCAGATAGGTGACGGCGGCGCCCGTGGTGCCCACGATGGCCACGGCCTTGTTGGTGCCGAGGATCTGGGCGGCCGGGGCCTGCGGCAGACCGAGGAGGAGGGCGGGGAGCAGCAGCAGTCCGCCGCCGCCCACGACCGCGTCGATCCAGCCCGCCGCCGCGGCGGCGACGGCGAGGGCGATCAGGGTGGTCATCGATATATCGGGCACGCGGTGACCCTAGATCGCCGTGCCGGGCGGGATCGCACCGGGTCTCACCAGCTCGGAGCGGATCGGAGCCGTTCGGAGCGGGCCGGAGCGGGAGGCCGCGCGAAACACCTGAAGGCCCCGGGCCCGGCGGCGCCGCGGGTGACGCGCCGGTGCGGATCTCCGGCCCCGGTCGATACGGTGGCGCCCATGGACGAGCAGCAGTACCGCGAGGTGTCCGACCGGATCCTGAACTCCGCCGCGACGATGCTGGCGTCGGTCGGCTACGAGGATCTGGGGATACCGCGGATCGCGGCCGGGGCGGGGGTGCCCGAGCCGGTGGCGCGGGAGCTGTTCCCGGACCGGAACGCGGTCGTCGTGACGCTGGTCGGCCGGTGGCTGCGGCAGGATGTGGAGATCGCGGAGCGGATTCTCGACGGCCCGCTGCCGGAGCGGCCCCGGCAGTTGATCACCTTGCTGCTCGACGCGTACGCGGAGCGCTTCCGGCGGTATCCGGGCTATCACCAGGTGTGGTTCGTGGGGCCTCGGATGGCGGCGCTCAAGGACGAGGCGCGCCGTACGGACGAGGCGATCGCGGAGCTGGCACACCGGGTGCTGGTCCGGGAGTACGGGATGCCGGACGACGAGGAGTCGCGCCGTCGGGTGGGGCTCGCGGTGCAGGTGGCGAGCAATCTGCTGGATCTGGCCTTCCGGGAGGACCCGGCGGGCGATCCGGGGGTGCTGGCCGAGGCCGGCGGGATGCTCGGCCGCTACTTGTTCGCCCCGGACGACGACCGGGACTGAGTCTCGGCGGGCGCCCTGATCCGGCGAAGGGCACAAGCCCGGAACCGGGACACCCGGAAACGATGAACGGCGTGCGGGCCTGGGCCCCCCCGCCCGTGATAGTTTACGGAGGACGGGGATTACGCGGGTTAACAGCCGTGGGAAGGGGATATGGCGG
>NZ_JBFADP010000111.1:0-9119 GCF_040641415.1 Streptomyces sp. NPDC020875
GGCGAGGACGCCGAGGAGCGGGCCGAGACGGTATTGAGTGGCCTGGGGGCGGGGTCGTAGTGCGAAAATGACCGCACTATGGCTAAGGATCCCCGCGCCCCTAAAAGCCTCTCCCCGGCCCCGCCCCTGGGAAAAAGGGGCCCGCCTCTCTACGAAGGCGACGAGAGGGGCAACTCAGGGGCGCGGGGAACTGCGCGACAAGCCAGGGACGGTCCGCGGACCGCCGACAACATCAGGTCGCCCGGTGGGACCCGGGTTGTCGGGGCCCGGGAGAGCCAAGGCGCTGGGGGCCCCTCATCGCCGGAGGCATAGGGGGCGGAACTGCGCGACAAGCCACCCACGGTCGGCAGACCGCGGGCTGACGGGCGCCGGGACGGGGAACGGCCCCGGCCCGGCTCCTGAAGGGGCCCTCACCGGTCCGGCGGCCCCGACGCGCCCGGTCCGATCCGGAACTCGAAGTCGCCGTCGTACTTCTCGTGTCCGGCGATCACCGCCGACTCCACGGCCTCGGTGCCGACCTCGTTGCGGACGATCAGCGGGTCGTGCCGGAGGTCCCGCATCAGGGCGACGCACATCCCGATCATCACCACCACGAACGGCGCGGCGACCAGGATCGTCAGATTCTGCAGCCCGGCGAGCGCGTCGCCCTGCCCGTTGCCGATCAGCAGCATGATCGCGGCGACCGCGCCGGTGACGATGCCCCAGAACACCACGACCAGCCGGGCCGGTTCGAAGGTGCCGTACTGGGAGAGGGTGCCCATGACGACGGACGCGGCGTCCGCGCCGGAGACGAAGAAGATCCCGACCAGGATCATCACGAGGATGCTGCTGGCGGTGGCGATCGGGTACTGCTGGAGCACGGCGAAGAGCTGGGCCTCGGGGGTGGCCTCGTCCCCGATCTGCTTCCGCTCGGCGAGTTTCATCGCGGTACCGCCGAAGACCGCGAACCAGACCAGGCTGACCGTACTGGGTACCAGGATCACCCCGCCGATGAACTGGCGGATGGTCCGGCCCCGGCTGATCCGGGCGATGAACATTCCGACGAACGGGGTCCAGGAGATCCACCACGCCCAGTAGAAGACGGTCCAGCTGCTGAGCCAGTCGGCGACGGCCTTGCCGCCGGTCGCCTCGGTACGCCCGGCGAGCTGGGGCAGTTCGGCGAAGTAGGCGGCGATGGACGTCGGCAGCAGATCGAGGACGATGATCGTGGGTCCGGCGATGAAGACGAAGAGCGCCAGGATCAGGGCGAGCACCATATTGGTGTTGGAGAGCCATTGGATGCCGCGTTCCACCCCGGAGATCGCGGAGAGTACGAACGCGGCGGTGAGTACGGCGATCACGCTCACCAGCAGCGCCGTGCCGACGGTGTCCAGCCAGCCGAGTTCGGTGAAGCCGCTGCCGATCTGAAGGGCGCCGAGCCCGAGGGAGGCCGCGGAGCCGAAGAGGGTGGCGAAGATCGCCAGGATGTCGATCAGCCGTCCGATGCCGCCCTCGCAGCGCCGGGCGCCGATCAGGGGTTCGAAGACGGCGCTGATGGTCTGTCGGCGGCGGCGCCGGAAGGTGCTGTAGGCGATGGCGAGGCCGACGACCGCGTAGATCGCCCAGGGGTGGAGCGTCCAGTGGAAGAGGGTGGTGGCCATGGCGATCTGCATGGCCTCGCCCGCGGACTCGGGCGAGGTGCCGGGCGGCGGGGAGAGGAAGTGCGCCAGCGGCTCGCTGACGCCGTAGAACATCAGGCCGATGCCCATGCCTGCGCTGAACATCATGGCGACCCAGGAGACGGTACGGAATTCGGGGTCCGCGCCCTCTTCGCCGAGCAGGATCCGGCCGTATCGGCTGATGGCCAGCCAGAGGGCGAAGACCACGAAGCCGGAGGCGGCGAGGACGAAGGCCCAGCCGCCGTTCTTGATCAGGCCGTCGAGCAGGCGGGTCGAGACGCTCTCCAGGGAGTCGGTGGCGACCGCGCCCCAGACGACGAAGGCGAGGGTGAGAACGGCGGTGACACCGAAGACGACCCGGTCCGTGCGGGGTCTCCCGTGCGGCTGGGGCAGTCCGGGGGGCTCGGGGGTGACCGACCGGGCCCCCCGGTCGTCGGGCGTTGGTCCGTGCGACACAGGGACACCTTTCATGCGGTAGGCGAAGGCTGTCCGGATGATCCGTTTCGCCTGGGTTATGCCCTACCACAGGTGTCCCGTGCCGCCCGGGACGACGGGCCTCGCGGCCCGGCCCGGTTCAGCAGTCGGTGACCGGCTGTCCCTGCGTCAGGTGATAGGTCGCACGCGCGTCCAGCAGCAGCGGTACCAGGGCGCGCTGCGACTGCCGCAGCGGTACGAAGGCGGCGCCGTCCCGGCCGGGCAGCGCGACCACGCCGTGCAGGGCGAGTTCGTCCCGTACGTCCGCCCACTGGGCCGGGGCGAGCCGGTAGCCGCACGGCGGATCCGCCAGGGTCTCCGCCTCGGTCGCCGGGTCGTTGTCGGCGCCGCCGAGGTAGACCGGTCCCCGGTCGCGGAGTCCGGTGAGCCGGGCCGTGGTGGTGGCCGTCTCGATCCGGCCGCGCCGCTCGTCGGTGAAGGAGTACAGCCCGTCGAGCGCGGCGAGCTGACTGGCCACCCGGCGCCGGTTGTTGACCGACTCGTCGGCCAGTTCCTCCGGGGTCATGGCGTCCACGCGGCTCTCGATGAGCAGCCCGACGGCGTTCTTCACCCCGGTGGCGTTGCGCAGGATGCGCTCCTGGCCGTCGCCCGCGACCTGCCGGATCGGCGCCCCGGTCTCGGGATCGGTCCAGATGCCGTACGTCCCGGTGGTGTATCCCTCGTCGTGCGCTGCGGGGCGGACGTACTCGCCGGAGAGGGCAAGCGACTCCTCGTGGACCCGGGTATGGGTGTTGAGGTTGCGGGGCCAGAGGTCGAAGAGCTGCTTGTCGTAGTAGCGCGGAGTGGAGCCGTACTCGTGCAGGTCGTAGACGACGTCGGGGCGGTGGTCGCGGACGACGGCGGCGATCGCGCGGGCCTCGGCGGTTTTCAGGGCGAGATGGTCGCGGTTGACGTCCACGCCGTCGCCGTTGCCCCGGGTGTCGGCGGCCCGGCCGTCGGGGTTGGCGGTGGGGACGACCAGGATCCGGGTCCGGTCGAGCAGCCGCCGGGTCTCGCGGTCGCGGGCGAAGGCCAGGTCGCGGACGGTGGAGAGACATGCCTCGCGGCCCGAGGGTTCGTCGCCGTGCTGGGAGCAGATCAGCAGGACCTTGTTGGTGGCGTGCCGGTTGCCCACGCCGACGAGCTGAATGGGCCGGTTCTGCTTGGTGGTGCCGATCCGGGCGATCGAGACCCGGTCGCCGGCCCGGGCGACGGCGGAAAGGAAGGTCTGCTCCTCGGGCTGACCGGTCCAGCGGGTGCCGCCGGTGGTCTCGAACTCGGTCCGCGGCGGGCGCGGGGTGTCGTCGTGGGCGGCGTGGGCGGGGGCGGCGAGCAGCGGCAGGGCGAGCGCGGCCGAGGCCGCTCCCACCACGAGGGCGCGGATACGGGGGTTCATCGGTGCTGGTCTCCGGGGATCGGGTCGACGGGGCGGGGGCCTTCGACGGAGTCGAACGGTGCGGCCGTACGCGGCGCGGTGCGGTCGGCGGCTCCGGCGGTGGCGGCGGTGAAGGCGGCGGAGCCGCCGACGAACGGCAGCCGGGCGCCGGTACGGGAGAGGTCGAGGGTGATCGTGGGGGTGCTCGCGGGCGGCTGGATCAGATGGCGGTCCGTGCCCGCGATGATCAGGGCGAGCCGGTGTCCGGCCGGGACGATGTGGTCGGCCGTGTGCAGATCGAGGGTGATGGTGTGCCGGGCGCCGGGGGTGAGGGGCTTGCCGACGGCCGGGGACGCGTGGTTGCCGAGGTCGGCCCAGCCCCGGCTGAAGACGGTGAAGTCGACTTCGGCGGCGTCCGCCCTGGTCTCCTTGAAGCAGGCGCTGTCACCGGGGGCGCTCTGGCCCCAGCAGGTGCGCTCGTCGAGGGTGACGATGCCTTCGTCGGGGCCCGCGTAGTCGCGGATCGTGGCCGGTCCGAGGTCCACCAGGACGGCGGTGAGATGGGCGCTGGTGGTGGTCGGGGTGGCGGTCACGGTGACCGTGCCGGAGCCGGAGAGCCGCAGGTCCCGGGTGAGGGGAGCGGTGATGAAGCCGGTCTTGTCGGTGGTGGTCCGGTCGATCGCCTTCGCCCAGTCGATCTCGTTCAGCCGGGGCGCGTCGGTGAAGGTCTCGGTGGCGCCGGGCGGGGCCGGGGTCCGGCTCAGGGTGCCGACGCCGGGGAGGGCGCCGTTTCCGGGCCTGAGCAGGGCGGCCCGGGTGCCGCGCGGCGGCCAGACGCGGTCGGTGGTCCAGCGGTCGGGGGCGCGTTCGACATCGGCCATGGGTTCGTCGTCGATGCCGTTGTCGTAGCCGAGGAGGTAGTGGTCGAACCAGCGGTGCAGGGTGCGGACCCACTCGGCCCGGCGGAAGTCGAAGGGGTCGACGTGTCCGGCCTGGGTGAGCCAGACCTTCCGTTCGACCCCGGCCTCCGCCAGGGCGTCCCACCACTGGCCGAAGTGTTTGCTCCGGACGTTCAGGTCCTGCGCTCCGTGGACGGCGAAGACACTGGCCCGGACCTTCGCGGCATCGGCGACGTAGTCGCGTTCGGCCCAGAGGCCGGTGAGGTCGCCGCTCCGCGGGGCGCCTTCGACCAGCCGCTGTTTGACGGCTCCGCAGCGGCTCACGGCCTCGGGGCTCTCGACGGCGCGTGCCAGCCGGTCCGGTCCGGTGCCGAAGAGGGGGGCGCCCTTGGCGAAGTAGTAGTCGTACCAGCTGGAGATCGCGCCGATGGGCACGATGGTCTCCAGGCCCTCGACTCCGGTGGCGGCGACACCGTTGGCGACGGTGCCGTCATAGCTCTTGCCGATCATGCCGGTACGGCCGGTGGTCCAGTCGGCCCGGGCCCGTTCGCCGCCGGTACGGGTGGTGTAGCCGCGGGCCCGTCCGTTGAGCCAGTCGACGACGGCCTTGGCGGACTGGACGTCGGACCGGCCGCCGATGTCGACACAGCCGTCGGAGCGGTTGGTTCCGGCCAGGTCGACGGCGGCGAAGGCATAGCCGCGCGGTACGAAGTAGTTGTCGTAGTGGAGCGGGAACTGGACCGGCTTGCCGTCGGCGTCGTACGTCTTGCGCTGGCTCTCGTTCCCCCGGCCGCAGCAGGAGTAGTACGGACTGGCGTCCATGATCACCGGAATCCGGCGGCCCTGGGCGGCGGCCTCCCGGGGGCGGACGATGTCGACGGCGACCCGGTCGGTCCGGCCGTCGCCGTCGCCGTCGATCCGGGTGTCGACCCAGACGGATTCCCGGATCGCGGCGGCGTAGGAGTAGACGGGTCTGCTCTCGCGGATCTTCCGGGACTCCCGGCCGTCCCGGGTCTCCGGGCTTTCGGCCGTCCCGGTTCCGGCCCCCGGTCCGGGGGCGGCCACGGCGCCCACCGGGGTGAGGGCGAGCGCCGTCAGAGCGGCGACGGAGGCGGCGAGCAGCGATCTGTACGTCAAGCGGGTTCCCCGCGCACGTATCGGCATGGCCGGACGGTACTCCCCGGAGCCGTGAAGCGACAGAGGGCGACGGTGAGGTCAGGGGGTCGTCAGGGAGTTCAGCGACGGGTGGGGCGATGATTGATCCGCTTTTGTCGGCACAGCCGATCGGGGCCGGGGGTCCGGGGCCGGGGGCCGGGCATCCGTACGTCGGCCGGTACGAGTCCGAGTCCTACGAGTCGCCCGGCATCCGGCACCCGGCGGCGAGGGGCGGGGCGCCCGGCCGGGGGCTCACCCCGGAACAGCGCGACGCCCGCGCCGGGAACGTTTCCGTTCCCCGCACGGGCGTCGCGGGTGAAGTGCGCCGGATCAGCCGTTGGAACGGCCCTCGGACGGGGCCGGGACCGGCTCGCCGACGATGCGCTCGGCGAGCGAGTGGGCCCAGGTGTCGACATCGTTGCGGAGCGCGGCCTCGGCGACGACCTTCTCGGCCTCGATCGCGGCGGTGCCCTCGGCGATGATCCGCTCCTTCTCGCGCAGCCCCTCCTCGCGGGCGGCGGCGATCAGGGCGGTGCCCTCCTCGTGGGCCCGCTGGCGGGTGTGGGCGGCCTCGTGGCGGGCCTCGGCCAGGATGGCCTCGCGCTGGGCGCGGACCTCCTCGGCCTCGGTACGGACCTCGTCGGCCGCGTCCATGACGCCCTGCGTCTTCGCCTCGCGCTCCGCCATGATCGCGGCGGCGCGCGGCAGCAGCCGGCCGGCGAGGACGGCGTAGACGATCGCGAAGGAGACGAATCCGATGACCAGACCCCAGCCCGTGGGGTTCAGCGGACCGATGTCGAGGGGAAGAAGCTTGTCGTTCAAGGGCTCGTCCTGCCTTGTCCGTAGGTGTCCGTCAGCGTGTCGACAGCGTTCGTCGGGTTCTCGGCTGCCCATCGGCGTGTGCCGGTGCCCTCCGAGGTCCGCCGGAGGGCGGGGCGGTCGGCCGCCGATGGGTTGCGCCGCACCCACGGGCGCGTGACGCGACGGCGGGCTGATCTCGATCCTACCTTTGCCCGCAAGGAAACCGGCACCTGGTCATTACCTGTCGGTAACCACGGCTGATTGGATGGCTTCGACGCCCTTCGCCCGTGCACCCCGACCCAGGAGTCATCGTGCCGCGTTCCCCCCGCCCCGCCCTTCCTCTCCCTCCCTCCGGCGCTCCGACCGCCCCTGTTTCCCGGACGGCCCGCGCGTCCCGCCGGGTGCGCGGGATACGCCGCGCGGCGGCAGGAGCCGCATCGGCCGCGCTCGCCGCCGGGCTGCTGGCGACGGCTCCCCCGGCCTCGGCGGCGGAGGAGCCCGCCGGGACCCCGGCCCTGAGCGTGCTCAGCTACAACGCGTTTCTCTTCAGCAAAGCCCTCTATCCCAACTGGGGGCAGGACCACCGGGCCCGGGAGATCGCCGCCGCGCCCTTCTTCCGCGGCCACGACGTGGTCGTCGTCCAGGAGGCGTTCGACAACTCCTCGTCGGAGCTGCTGATGAACCGGGCGAAGGCGGAGTATCCGTACCGGACGCCGGTACTGGGCCGGAGCCGGAGCGGCTGGGACGCCACGGGCGGCGCGTACTCGGCGGCCACCCCCGAGGACGGCGGGGTCGCGGTCCTCAGCAAGTGGCCGGTGATCCGGCAGGAGCAGTACGTCTACCGGGACGGCTGCGGCGGGGACTGGTGGTCGAACAAGGGCTTCGTCTACACCGTGCTCGACGTCGACGGAACCCGGGTCCATGTGGTGGGGACCCACGCCCAGTCGACGGACCCCGGCTGCGCGCCCGGCCGGGCGGCGACGGTACGCGCCCGGCAGTTCCGGGAGCTGGACGCCTTCCTCGACGCCAAGGACATCCCGGCGTCCGAGCAGGTCCTGGTGGCGGGCGATCTCAATGTGGACCGGCACTCCGCCGAGTACGCCTCGATGCTCGCCGACGCGGGGCTGGTGGCGGAGGACCGCAGGACCGGACTGCCGTACTCCTTCGACACCCGGGAGAACTCGATCGCGGCCGAGCGCTATCCGGACGATCCGCGCGAGGACCTGGACCACGTACTCCAGCGCGCGGGGCACGCCCGGCCCGCCGAGTGGACCAATGAGGTCGTGGCGGAGCGGACCGCGCCGTGGTCGGTCTCCAGCTGGGGGCGGACGTACACCTACACCCATCTGTCGGACCACTATCCGGTGATCGGCTCCGGGCGCTGAGCGGCGCGCCCGGGCGGGCGGGGGCGGTCCGCGCCGCGAGGGCTGCGCCGCCCGGGTGACGGACCGTCGGCCGGGCGGCGCTCACGGCCTCCCGTGAGCCCCATCCGCACCTCTACGCGCCCTTGTTGAAATGACAGGAACATGTCACATTGATGCGGCGACCCGGGCCGCGTCCGGTCCACACTGATCTTCGCAAACCCCCACATACCAGCCGAGGATCGCTGCGAAGGAGACTCCCCCCATGAGACGCACGTTCGGTGCGCGGATCGTTCTGTCCCTCCTGCTCGCCCTGCCCGCCATCGGCGCCGGAACCGGCTCGGCCGCCGCGGCACCCGTACCTTCACCGGGCCCCGGAGTCGCCGCAGGGGCCGCCGTCTATGCCCTCGACGCCCAGCTGGAGGGGGCGTTGGGCGACCGGGGCGCGGGCTCGTACCTCGACCGCCGTACGGGAGAGCTGGTCGTCGCCGTGACCGACGCCTCCGCCGCCTCGGAAGTCCGCGCGGCGGGCGCCCGGGCCCGGATCGTGGCGCGCTCCACGGCCGACCTTGAGGACGCGATGGGCGTCCTGGAGACCCGGGCGAAGATCCCCGGCACGTCGTGGGGTATCGACCCCTCGGCCAACCGGGTCGTCGTCGAGGCCGACCAGTCCCTCGACGCGGCGGAACTGAGGCGGCTGCGGACCGTCACGGCCGGGCTCGGCGACGCGGTACGCGTCGAACGCGTCCCCGGAGTGTTCACCCAGGAGGTCACCGGCGGGGACGCCATCCACGGCGGCGGCTACCGCTGTTCGGCCGCGTTCAACGTGGTCGGCGGCAACACCCGCTATCTGCTCACGGCGGGCCACTGCACCAACGCGGCGGCCACCTGGTCGGCGGGCGGGGTGCAGATCGGGGTCCGCGAGGGCACCAGCTTCCCCACCAATGACTACGGCATCGTCCGCTACACCGGCTCCGAGGTCCCGCCGGGCACGGTCAACCTCTACAACGGCGGCTTCCAGGACATCACCTCGGCGGCGGACGCGATCGTCGGGCAGTCGCTCCAGAAGAGCGGCTCCACGACCAGGCTGACCAGCGGCACCGTCACCGCCGTCAACGTCACCGTCAACTACAGCGACGGCCCGGTCTACAACATGGTCCGTACGACGGCCTGCTCGGCGGGCGGCGACAGCGGCGGCGCGCACTTCTCCGGCTCGACGGCGCTCGGCATCCACTCGGGCAGCTCGGGCTGCTCGGGCACGAGCGGCTCCGCGATCCACCAGCCGGTGAAGGAGGCGCTCTCGGTCTACGGGGTCACGGTCTACTGACCCCGCCCCCGGGCCGGGGGGGGGGGGCCCCCGCCCCCCGCGGCCCCCCCCCGGCGCGAGTTGTCGCGC
>NZ_JBFADP010000112.1:0-9075 GCF_040641415.1 Streptomyces sp. NPDC020875
CGACCCAGATCTCGCGCCGACCGTGGGCGACACCCTGGGTGTCGAAGAGGAAGGTCTGCCCGGTCTGCGCGCGGGCGGCGAGGGTGGCCGCGTAGGCCCGGCACCGCCCGGCCCTCAGGACCAGCGCTCCGGAAGTTCCAGCAGGACCCGTCGGCGTACGAGCCGTTCGACGTCCGGGTCGGTACCGTCCCAGCCGGTGTCGGCGACGGCTTCGGCCGTACCGGCGGGCGGCGGGGTGAGCCGGCGCAGATAGGGCCAGTCCTCGGCGAACTCGCGGGCGAACTGTTCGGTGGGCCAGCGGGGTCCGTCCGGGCCGAGCAGCGGGTTCACCCGGAGCGGGACACCGGGGCGGGGCGCGGTGAGCCAGCCGGGTTCGGCGGGTGCGGCCGGCGGGCCGTGGACGAAGGCCAGGGCCGGGGTGGCGGAGAGCTTCTCGGACGGTACGGGCTCGGCGGGGACGCCGTCGAGGGCGGCCCGGGTGAGGGCGGCGTCGTCGTATCCGGCGGTGGGGCTGAGCAGGGCCGCGTACGCCTCGACGGAGAGCGGGGTGCCGGGCGCGTAGTTGGGGGCGTCGGCGTTGTGGATATGGCCGAGGAGGACGCGTTCGTCGCGGGCGATGCGCCGCAGTTCGCGGAAGGCGTGGGGCTTGTCGGGGAAGTAGTGGAAGCTGTCGTGGGCGAGGCAGACGTCGGCGGATCCGGTGGCGAAGGGGAAGGGCCCGGCGGCGTCGAAGCAGACCAGCCGGGCGCCGGGGGCGGTGAACCGCCGGGCCAGCCACAGATGGGAGAAGACCAGGTCGCAGCCGTAGGCGGGGCCTGATCTGGCGAGCCAGCCGCGGAGCAGATGGCCGGCGCCGCAGCCGACTTCCAGCAGGGTTCCGCCGCGTGGGGCGTGCGCCTCCAGCAGGGCCTGGCCGCTCAGATAGGTCGGCAGGCACCAGCGGTGCAGGAAGTAGGTGCCGAGGCCGCCGTAGCCGAACGCCGTCATGACCTGGGCTGCGGTGGCCTCGCCCCGGATGACGGCGTCGACGGCGGCACGGGACGCGGCCGGGTCGGCGGCGGGCACGGAGGAGTCCTTGCGGTCCGCGAGCAGCAGGGCGAGGGCGCGTAGCGGATCACCGGCCCGGATCGTGTCGACGGCGGCGGTACGCAGCTCGTCCCGGCCCAGCCGCAGATAGGGGATGCCGTCGAGGCAGGGCCAGAGGGTGTCGCCGTCGGTGAGCAGTCCGGGTCCGGCCGGGTGCAGCGGGGCGCCGTTGGCGGGGCTGCGCAGACCGCTCAGGAGCGAGTCGTCGGGCGTTTCGGGCGCGAGCGGGGAGTTCATATGCGGATCTCCTGGGGATGGGTGTCCCGGTACCGGTGCGAGGGTGTCCCGTACGGCCTCCCGGCCGGGGCGGGCGCGCCGGGCACGTCCGGCGCCGGACGTGCGGGCCGGGCCGGACGGGACTCGGCGTCGTGGGCCGGGGGCTGGTGGCCGGTGCGGTACGGGGCCGGTGCGGAGGTGTCCCGTACGGCCTCCCGGGCCGGACGGGCCGTACGGCGTCCGGCCGGTAAGGGCGCGGTCCCGGGGTTCACACCAGTCGCTCCCACCACGCGCGGTTCTCCCGGTACCAGTCGACGACCTCGGCGAGTCCCCGGCCGAAGTCGCGGCGGGGGCGGTAGCCCAGTTCGTCGCGGGCCCGGGTCCAGTCGACGGAGTAGCGGGCGTCGTGGCCCTTGCGGTCGGTGACGTACTCGACCCGGTCCCAGTCGGCGCCGCACGCCTCCAGCAGCAGCCCGGTCAGCTCCTTGTTGGTCAGCTCGGTGCCGCCGCCGATGTTGTAGACGCGCCCGGCCCGGCCGTGGTTGCGTACCCGCTCGATCGCGGCGCAGTGGTCGTCGACGTGGAGCCAGTCGCGGATGTTGTCACCGGTGCCGTAGAGGGGGACGTTGCCGCCGTCGGCGAGGGTGGTGATGAATCGCGGGATCAGCTTCTCGGGGTGCTGGCGCGGGCCGTAGTTGTTGGAGCAGCGGGTGACCCGGACGTCGAGGCCGTGGGTGCGGTGGTAGGCCAGGGCGAGCAGGTCGGAGCCCGCCTTGGAGGCGGAGTAGGGCGAGTTGGGGCTCAGCGGGTGGGTCTCCGGCCAGGAGCCGACGGGGATGGAGCCGTAGACCTCGTCGGTGGAGATGTGGACAAAGCGGTCGACGCCGTGCCGCAGGGCCGCGTCGAGGAGAGTCTGGGTGCCCAGGACGTTGGTACGGACGAAGGCACCGCCGTCCTCGATGGAGCGGTCGACATGGGATTCGGCGGCGAAGTGCACGATCTGGTCGACACTCGCGACGAGCTCGCCGACGAGTTTGGTGTCGAGGATGTCGCCGTGGACGAAGGTCAGCCTGCGGTCGCCGAGGTCGAGGTTGTCGCGGCGGCCGGCGTAGGTCAGCAGGTCGAGGGCGACGACATGCGGGCCGGTGCCGTCGCCCCGGGGGCCTTCGGGGCCCAGCAGGGCCCGGACGTAGGCGGAGCCGATGAATCCGGCGGCGCCGGTGACGAGGATCCGCTCGGTCATGAGCTGATCTCGAAGGTGGAGTGGTCGCCGAGGACCAGCCGGTGCGCGTTGGGCACCCGGGGCCTGGACGCGCCGTGGACGTGCCGCCCGATCAGGGACGCCTCGATCCGGCGGACGCCGGTGAGGGACGAGTCGCGGAGCATGATGGAGAACTCCAGTTCGCTGTCGAGGATGCGGCAGTTCTCCGCCACGGCGGTGTAGGGGCCGATGTACGAGTCGGTGACTTCGGTGCCCGCGCCGATGAGGGCGGGGCCGACGATCCGGGATCCGGTGACCCTGGCACCCGCCTCGACCACGACCCGGCCGATGATCCGGGAGGCGTCGTCCACCTCGCCGTCGATCCTGGGCTCCACCCCTTCGAGGATGGTCCGGTTGACCTCCAGCATGTCGTCGACGTTGCCGGTGTCCTTCCAGTAGCCGTCGATGATCTCGGAGTGGACCCGGGCGTCGTCGTCGATGAGGTACTGGATGGCGTCGGTGATCTCCAGCTCGCCCCGCCAGGACGGTTTCACGGCCCGTACGGCCTCGTGCACGGCGGACGAGAAGAGATAGACGCCGACCAGCGCCAGATCGCTCTTGGGGTGCTCCGGCTTCTCCTCCAGGGCGGCCACCGTGCCGTCGTCGCCGAGGACGGCGACCCCGAACTGGCGGGGGTCGGAGACCCGGGTGAGCAGGATCGTGGCGTCGGGCCGGTCCCGGCGGAAGTCCTCGACCAGGCCGGTGATGCCGCCGACGATGAAGTTGTCGCCCAGGTACATCACGAAGTCGTCGTCGCCGAGGAAGTCCCGGGAGATCAGTACGGCGTGGGCGAGGCCCAGCGGCTCCTCCTGGGCGATGTAGCTGACGTTGAGGCCGAAGGCGGAGCCGTCGCCGACGGCCTCCTCGATCTCGGGCGCGGTGTGGCCGACGACGATCCCGACGTCGGTGACGCCCGCGGCGGCCAGCGATTCCAGCCCGTAGAAGAGGACGGGTTTGTTGGCCACGGGCACGAGCTGCTTGGCCGAGGTGTGGGTGATCGGCCGCAGTCGCGTCCCCGATCCTCCGGACAGTACGAGGGCTTTCATGGCGTCCACCGATTCATCGGGAGCGGGCGGCCGGTCGGATATGCAGGCCCCGTCCGCCGGAGCGGACGGGGCCTGGGGCGTGTTTCGAAAGTAGCGCCGTCCGCCCGAAGGGCGGGGCCCACGGCGTCCGGTGCGTGCAGTCGCAAGGCGGAGGGGTTGCCTCGTACTGGACGTACTCGGGAATCCCGACAACGCGGCGAGTGTGCGTGCCGGGCGTCGTGGGCCAGGCGGGACTTTCGAAACACGCCCCAGGTCAGGACGTGCGGACGCCGACGAAGACGCCCCGGTCGGCGTATCCGTCGGCCAGGTACTCCACCGTGCAGCCGCTCGCGACGAAGGCCGCCTCGTACTCGTCGCGGGAGAACAGCGCGAGGTCCTGCTGGTTGACGAAGTGCCGGACGGTCCCGTCGGGACCGGCGACCAGATAGTGCATCTCGACCTGGCTGCGGTCGCCGCTGGTGTACCAGCGCCCCATCCGGGAGACCGTGGCCCGGTCGCCGCTGAACTGCGCCTGGACGAGGTCGCCGCCGTTCCACCGCTCGCGCAGGATCCACGGCTCGATCACCAGCACCCCGCCGGGGGTCAGATGGGCGGCCATGGCGCCGACGGCCGCGTCGAGGTCGTCGGTACCGCCGAGATAGCCGATGGAGCTGAAGAGACAGCTGACGGCGTCGAAGCTGCGGCCGAGGTCGAACTTCCGCATATCGCCCTGGTGGACGGGGACGCCGCCGAGTTTCGCGGCGGCCACCCGCAGCATGGGTTCGGCGAGGTCGAGCCCCTCGACGTCGAAGACCCGGCCCAGATGGACCAGATGCTCCCCGGTGCCGCAGGCCACGTCCAGGAGGGTGCGGGCGGCGGGGTGGCGCTCGTGCACCAGTTGCCGTAAACGCTCCGTCTCCCGCTGGTAGTCGCGGTGCCCGCGGTAGACGTCGTCGTAGATCTCCGCGAAGTTCTCCTGGTAGATGCTCTCTGCGGAACGTGCTGCGGCCAAGACGGAATCACCTGTTCTGTACGTGGACCGTACGGGCCCGGCGGCTGGGTGGGCGCCGGGAACGCGACGGTGGCGCGCCGGACCGCCCCTCGGACGCCGCCGGGACACAGGGGGCGGGCGCCGGTCGGACGACGGCGGTCGGGCGCGGGCGGCGGACAACGGTGAACGCGTGACCGGGCGGGCGGCCGGGCGGGCCGGCAAGAGGCCCGTACACATCCCGTGGAACACGGAACGTGAATTTCCGTACCCGCGATACGGAGACGCGATATGGATCTGGATCTTTATCTGGAATACGGCGGACGCGTGCAGCGAAGAGGCGGTACGGCGACGGGTGAATCGCCCGGATCCGCACGGCCGATACGACTGATACGGCCCGGACCCGGATATCCGGCCCGGCCGGAACACCGCGGCCCCCGTCGAATCAAGGAATCGAGGAACCGTGGAACCAAGGAATCCGGGAATCCGGGAATCCGGGAAAACCCCGACGGCCCGCATCCTAGGGCCGGTCACGGCCCGTCCTTCAACCCCTAGCCGACCGTTCCGGGGTCCGCGGGCGGGGCGGGCGGCGGGCGCGGCCCGGGGCGCGCGGGCCCGGGAGGCGGGTCAGACGCGGGCCGCGGCCAGCGCGTCCCACAGGGTGCCGGGGGTCTCGAAGGTCTCGGGGCGCAGCGCGTCGTCGTCCAGCCGGACGTCGTACTCCTTCTCCAGTACGGAAAGCAGCTCGACCATCGCGATCGAGTCCAGGCCGACATCGCGCAGCCGGATGTTCTCGCGTACTTCCTGGCCTTCCGCCAGGTACGGCAGGAAACGCCTGAGCACTTCCTCGAACCGGTCGTCCCACATAGGTGCCACCCCTTCGGTGTTACCGGGAATTAAGGGTTGTCAGAACGGCTTGGGAAGCCGAAGGTCGAGGCCCGAGCCTACTTGTCGATTCGAACTTTCTCGACGGCCCGCACCCCCTATTCCCATGGAGGACCAGCATGGACGGCACCATGGATCACGGGCTGCACGCCCGGTTCCTGCGCGGGCTGTCGACGGCGCCCGACGGCGCCGCGGTGAGGATCGGCACGGAGAGCGTCTCCTACCGGCGACTGCACCGGACGGCCCTGCGCTGGGCGGGCGCGCTGACCGCCGCGGGCGCCCGGTCCGTGGGCGTCCTGGCGGGCAAGAGTGCCACCGGCTACGCGGGGATCCTGGCCACCCTGTACGCGGGGGCGGCCGTGGTGCCGCTGCGGCCCGACTTCCCGGCGGCCAGGACCCGGGAGATCCTGCGGGCGTCCGGCGCGGACGCCGTCATCGTGGACGGGGCCGGGCTGTCCGTACTGGCCGACGTCCTGGCGGGCGCCGGGGACATCCCCGTACTGGCGCCCGACTCCGCCGACGCGGCCGACGTGCCCGGCGGCGGGCTGCCCGCCGGGGTCGTACGGCTCGTACCGCGTCCCGGACCGGCCCTGACGGAGCCGGTGCGGTGCAAGCCCGGCGATCCGGCGTATCTGCTCTTCACCTCGGGCTCCACCGGCCGCCCCAAGGGTGTGGTGATCACCCATGGCGCCACCGAGCACTACTTCGGCCTGATGGAGCGCCGCTACGACTTCGGCCCCTCCGACGTCTTCTCGCAGGCGTTCGACCTCAACTTCGACTGTGCCGTCTTCGACCTGTTCTGCGCCTGGGGCGCGGGGGCCACCGTGGTACCCGTACCGCCGCCCGCCTACCGCGACCTGCCGGGCTTCATCAACGCACAGGGCGTCACCGTCTGGTTCTCCACGCCCAGCGTCATCGATCTGACCCGGCGGCTCGGCGGACTCGAAGCCGCCGAAGGGCCGGACGGCGGGCCCCGGATGCCCGGTCTGCGCTGGAGCCTCTTCGCCGGTGAGGCCCTCAAGTGCCGTGACGCCCTGGACTGGCGGCGGGCCGCGCCCGGCGCGACGCTGGAGAACCTGTACGGCCCCACCGAACTGACGATCACCGTCGCGGCGCACCGCTGGGACGACGAGGAGTCCCCCCGGGCCGCCGTCAACGGCCTCTCCCCCATCGGCGGGATCAACGAAGGCCACGATCATCTGCTGCTCGGCCCCGACGGCGCGCCCGCCGACGGGGACGGCGCGGAGGGCGAGCTGTGGATCACCGGCCCCCAGCTGGCGGCCGGCTATCTCGACCCGGCCGACGAACCCGGCCGGTTCGTGGCACGCGACGGCCGCCGCTGGTACCGCACCGGGGACCGGATCCGCCGGACGCCCGGCGGCGGCCTGGTCTACGTCGGCCGGCTGGACTCGCAGCTCCAGGTACACGGCTGGCGGGTCGAACCCGCCGAGGTGGAGCACGCGGTACGGGCCTGCGGCGCCGACGACGCGGTCGTCGTCGGCGTCGACACCCCGGGCGGCACCGAACTCGTCGCCTTCTACACCGGCACCCCCGTCGAACCAAGCGAACTGGTCCGGCAGCTCCGGGAAATCGTCCCGGACGGGGTACTGCCCCGGCACTTCCGCCACCTCGACGCCTTCCCGCTCAACCCCAACCGCAAGACGGACCGGCTCCGGCTGACGGCCCTGGCCCGGGAGAAGTACGGGCCGGGCGGCGGCGCGGTCGGTTAGGGGTGTCGGGGGCGGAAGGCGGCAGCTAGGTTGCCGTAACGGATCGCCCGCCGGGTGCGGCCTCCGGGCCGCCCGCCGGGCGTCGGCGTTCGTCGCGCCGGCGTCCGGTGCCCCGCGCGCCCTCCGATGCCCGGCGCGCGGGGCCCGGCGCGGCGTCCCACCGACTCTTCCGTCGATCACTCGCCGATTCTTCGCCGGACGGCTGGACGGCCCCTTCACCGAGGAGGACTCGTATGACCGTGCCACCGACGGTGCGCGACTATCCGTTCGAGATGGCCGACATCGGGGTCTCGCCGCTGTACGAGCGGCTCCAGCGCGAGGAGCCCATGAGCCGGGTCCGGCTGCCGTACGGGGAACCCTCCTGGCTCGCCGTCCGGCACGCCGACGTCAAACTCGTGATGACCGACCCCCGGTTCAGCCGGGAGATCGCCCAGGGCCTCGACCAGCCACGGCTGCGCCGCCAGTCCACCGGCGACGGCATCATGGGCATGGACCCGCCGGACCACACCCGGCTCCGCAGGCTCGTCGGCAAGGCGTTCACCGCCCGCCGGATGAACCAGATGCGGGACGGCGTCCGGGGCCTCGCGGAAAGCCTCGTCGACGGGCTGATCGCCAAACACGACAAAGGCGAACCCGCCGATATCGTCGAGGACTTCGCCCGGCTGCTGCCGGTCAATGTCATCTGCGATCTGCTCGGCGTCCCGTTCGAGGACCGCCATGTCTTCCGCGTCTGGACGGAAGGCGTCACCAACGACGAGACCGCCAAGGCCGACGTCCTCTTCGACATCGGCGGCGAACTCGACGACTACATGGCCGCCCTCGTCGCCGAACGGCGCAAGGAACCCACCGACGACCTGCTGGGCGCACTGGTCTTCGCCCGCGACAACGGCGACAAGCTCACCGACAACGAACTGATCGTGCTGGCGGGCGCGGGGCTGCTCACGGGCGGCGTCGAGACCGTCGCGGCGGCGCTGCCGAGCTTCGTGTACACCCTGCTCACCCGGCCCGGCCTGATGGAGCGGCTCCGGGCCGAACCGGATCTGATGCCGACGGCCGTCGAGGAGCTGCTGCGGTACGTGCCCATCAACACGGCCGCGATGTTCGCCAGGTACGCCCTGGAGGACGTCTGGGTCGGCGACACCCTGGTCCGTACCGGCGAACCGGTACTCGCGGCGCTGCACGCCGCGAACCGGGACCCGGACGTCTTCGACGACCCGGAGACCATCGACCTGGCCCGCGCCCACAACCCCCATGTCACCTTCGGCCACGGCCCGCACCACTGCATCGGCGCCCAGCTCGCCCGGATGGAGCTCCAGGAGTCCCTCACGGCCCTGCTCACCCGACTGCCGGAGATCCGCCTCGACGGCGGCCCGGAGGCGGTGGAGTGGAAGTTCGGCGTCATCGTCCGCGGGCCTGCGGCGCTGCGGATCACCTGGTGACGGGCGCGGGCGCGTCCATGACCGGCGCGTCCTCATGACCGGCGCGTGCCCATGAGCGGCGCCGCCTGAGGGGTCGTGGCCCCCGTGTCAGCCGCGATCGTCTCTCTGTGGGTGGTGGCCGGACGGCCGTCCCCGGGAATCCCTCCCGGGGACGGCCGTCTCTTGCTTTCCGGGACGGCCACCGTCCCAAGACCCGGGTCCCGCCCGGCGGCCTGATGTTGTCGGCGGTCCGCGGACCGCCCGTGGCCGTTCGCGCAGTTCCGCCCCCTACGCCTTCGGCGGTGGGGGGACCCCCAGCGCCTTGGCCCTCCAGGGCACCGCCCCAAGACCCGAGTCACGCCCGGCGACCCGATGTTGTCGGCGGTCCGCGGACCGCCCGTGGCCGTTCGCGCAGTTCCGCCCCCTACGCCTTCGGCGGTGGGGGGACCCCCAGCGCCTTGGCCCT
>NZ_JBFADP010000113.1:0-8052 GCF_040641415.1 Streptomyces sp. NPDC020875
GCGCTCCTCGGCGCCCGATCTCGATCTGGTCGAGGTGCGCAAGACCCTGGGTTCGTTCCTCTTCTCCGGCGACGACGTCGACAAGCCGGCCGGAGCCGTGCCGCCGGGGCGCCGTGCCGTTGGCGCCGCCGTGCGGGCCCGTGCGGCTTTGCCGGCCGCTGTGCCTGCCTCGTAGACCGGTACTCCGTTCACCAGGGTGAGCCGGACCTCGGTACCGCTGATCTCGGGGACGGGTACGCGGGTGACGTCGCGGTCGAGAAGTACGAGGTCGGCGGCTCGGCCGGGGGTGAGGGTTCCGGTGCGACGGTCGGCCCGGAGCTGGTGTGCCGTGCCGGAGGTGTGCATCCGCAGTGCCGATGTTCGGCTGATGCCTTCGCGTTCGGGGTGGAGCGGTCCGTCGGAGTCGGCCCCTTCGCGGTCGACGGCGGTGCGGATCTGGTTCCAGACGCCGAGTGGGTCGATTGGCCAGTCGGAGCCGCCCGCCAGCAGCGCGCCGTGCCGCTGAAGGCTCTGGGCCGGGTACAGCCGACGGTGCCGTTCGGGGCCGATGTAGGGCAGGAGGGCGTCCACGGTCCAGGTGTCCCGCATCGCCCACTGGAGCTGCATCGAAGCCACCACGCCGAGTCGGGCGAAGCGCCGGACGTCGGCGGGGTGGACCAGCTGGAGGTGGGTGATGGTGTGGCGGTTGCCGCGCCGGCCGTTCGCGCGGTGGGCGGTCTCGTAGCCGTCGAGCGCGACGCGGACGGCCCGGTCGCCGATCGCGTGGGAGTGGATCTGCCAGCCCGCGCCGTCGAGCACGACCGCGAGCCGCGCGAAGTCGGCCGGGTCGAGCTGGAGCTGTCCCCGGTTGTCCGTGGGGTTTCCGTTGCCGTCGAGGTAGGGGTCCAGGAGGGCTGCGGTGCGGGCCGGGTACTCCATCACCCCGTCCACGAACACCTTCGCGGTTCGCAGATCGAGCCCGGGCACATTCGCGTAGCGGCGCTGTGTCTCCCGTAGCCATCGCAGCCCTTCACCGGGTTCGCGGATCTCGTGGGCGTCGAGCCGCAGGGCCGCCGCCACGCGCTGCGGCAGCCGTCCGGTGCGGGCGAGTTCGGCGTAGACGTCGAGGTGCCATTCGTCCGCGGAGGCGTCCATGAAGCCGGTGACGCCCTGCGCGGCGGCCTCCTCCAGAGCCCGCGCCGTCGCCTCGACGACCCTGTCGAGGGGGTGGTCCGGCAGCAGCCGGTGGACCAGCCCCTGCGCCTCCTCCTTGAGCAGCCCGGTCGCCGCGCCGTCCGCGTCCCGCTCGATCTGCCCGCCCGGGGGATCCGGCGTGGCGGCGGTGATCCCGGCGAGTTCGAGCGCCCGCCGGTTGACCCAGGAGTTGTGCCCGTCGGTACCGATGAGCACGAGGGGCCGCCGGGTCGGCAGCGCGTCGAGGATCCGGTGGTGCGCCACGGTCCCGGCAGGCAGCAGGCCCACCGGGTTCCAGTCGCCGACGACCAGCCAGCCGTCCGGCTCGGTCCCGTGCGCGGGGTCGGCGATGAACCCCCGTAGCAGCTCCTGCAACTCGGGTACGGTCAGCTCGCGGTATCCCAGGCTCGGGTTGAGCGTCGCTGCCCCGGCGGCGACCGGGTGGGCGTGCCCGTCCACGATCCCGCTCATCACCGTGCCGCGCCGCGCGTCGACCACCTCGGTGTCACGCCCGGCGTACCGGCGTATCGCACCGTCCGACCCGGTGGCCAGCACCCGCCCGTCCCGCCCGACCGCGACCGCCTCCCGCACCCTCTCTCCGCGCACCCCGGTGAACACACGGGCGTTGTGGATGACGAGCGCGGCGGACCGCCGCCCCGGAGCGGTCGGCCTCAGGGGTGAGGAACCGGAGGTAGACGGAAGGGCGTTGGCCGTGTTCGGTACGAGCGCGACGGCACCCGCGGCCCCTGCGGACAGCATGACGCGGCGTCGGGAGAGTTTCTGTTCCATGAGCCCATCGTGATCATCCAACTCGGCACATCGCCAGCCATTTTCCACATACCAGGGCAGACCGCAGCACCTCACCATCGCATGCCGACGGGACACGGGTGGCTCGTCTTACCGGCGGTCCGGGAGCTGCTCCTGGCCAGACCAGTCAACAGCTGACGCCAGGTGGCCGCCCCGGGCGAAACGAATCTTGCGGCAAGGTGAGTCGGGCCGTCGCACATGAACGGTGATCAGCGGGGCGGGAAGGAAGCCAGAGAGAGATCCCACTGGTCAGCCGCGTGAAACAGTGCCGCGGCGTCTATCCCGACCTCCACGACGCACTGGTGGACATCAGCCCCGTCGTCACCTTGCTGCCACGGGGGTGCCGCCTCCGAGGACAGATGAACGCGAATCACCGCAGTCCCGCCCTCGCTTCGATCGGCGAGACTGAAAGCCACCACAGGCTCGATGAACCGCGTGTCCGGTGACAGCTCACCCTCGCCATCAGGTTCGGTGACGGCCACCGTCCCTGCGGCCACCGCGCGAAGCCATGTGGACACTTGCCGGGCCTCATGGGTGAGCAGACAGGGATCGGTGAAGGACCAGCTTCCATCAGGCGTCATGACCGTGCCGTCGATGACCAGCCAGTTGTCGTCGTACGAGTCGCCCCGGACCGTGCCGAACTGATAGCGCACCGGGCGGAGGTCGACACTGCTGGAGAGATCGTTCAGGAGCACTGGGCCAGAATGCCATGCGCCGCCCGGCAGGACGGGCCGCGCCGGTCCAGGGCAGCTCCCGAGAAGCACCGGCGGGTCTGCGCCGCCCGGGCCGACGCCTCCGGGGAGGCGCTGAGCCACCCGGCGTCCGGGCCGGGCCCGACGGCGCGACATGCGCGGCGAGTTCCGGCGCGCAGCCTCCCGCCGCTCGCGCGGCGACGCGTCGGGGCCGGGAGCCCCCACGCGCTCGGTGACCAGTACGCCGAGCGCGGCGCCGAGGCCGATCTGCTCGCGGCCGGCCCCGGGCACGGTCCGGACCGGCCGCGGCCTCATCGCTGTACGACCGGAGCCGTTGCCACGGGCCCGGAGACGTCCGAGGGTGGCGGCCGGCAGTGGGCGCCGCGCGTGTACCGGCTGCCGAGGACGCTCCGCTCCTTCTCGTGTGCCGCGCGGATGGCGGCGGCCGTGGCGTCCTGGGCCCGGACGGCGAAGACGCGCCGGACGATCGCCGCGGCGGGAGCTTTCCGCCCTCCGACGGCCAGGGCTTGCGGGCACCTCGGCGATCGCGCGTTGTCATCCATCGTCCGACCCGGCCCGGTCAGGAAACGGCCGTGTGAAGAGTGTCGGCGAGACCGGTGGGTGTCGACAGCATCGGCCAGTGTCCGGTGGCCAGGTCGAAGCGCCGCCACGGCGCGTGGTCGAGGTAGGCCAGCATCGGTACCCCGGCATCCAGCAGGCCCGTGAAGTCACGGCAGGCGATCAGGACACGGTCCACACCCGGGCCGGGCGCGGTGTGGTCGGCGAGGCGCTGGGTGTAGGTGCCGAACGGCTGAGGAGTGGCGCGCGCGTTCAGAACGTCCCGCCGGCCCTCGTCGAGCCCGTCGAGGCTGCTGGACAGACCCAGGACCTCGAAGGGCGGCATCGCCAGCCGCCAGCCGTCGCCGTGGGCCGTGACCTGTCGGCCCAGTTGGTCCGCCGCCTCCGGCGGCATGAGGTCGAGCATGCGCATGCCCGCGGCGAACGGGGCGCTGTCCAGGTAGACCACGCGCTCCAGCCGATCGCCGAGGCGTCCGGCCGCGCCGGTGACAGGGGCGGCCGCGTAGCTGTGGGCGACCAGGGTGACTTCGCGCAGATCGTTCTTCTCGATGAACTCGGTGATGTCCGCGATGTGCGTGTCCAGGTCCGTCTGGGGCCCGCCTTCCTCCGCCCGCTCGGCCAGGCCGGTCAGCGTCAGCGGCAGCGCCGTGTGGCCCCGCTCTCGCAGAGCGCGGGCGGTGTCTTCCCAGGCCCAAGCCCCGAGCCAGGCGCCGGGAACGAGTACGAAGGTAGCCATGTGATCTCCCTGGATTGAGGTTCTGCGGGGAGCGTAGAATCGATACAGGACAGAATCAGCCCTGAAATGTCGAGTGATCCATGTCGCATCCCCTCACCCGTGTGCTGACCCTGCTGGAACTGCTCCAGTCCAACGCCGGGCTCACCGGGGCCGAGCTGGCCAGTCGGCTGGACACCGACGTCCGTACCGTCCGCCGTTACATCACCCACCTGCGCGACCTGGGCATCCCCGTGCAGGCCGAGCGCGGTCGCTACGGTGGCTACCGGCTGGCCCGCGGCTACCGGATGCCACCCCTGGTGCTGACCAACGACGAGGCCCTCGCCGTTGTTCTCGGACTCCTCGCGGCGGAACGCCTCGGAATGGGTACGACGGCGCTGGCCGGGGCGGGCGCCCGGGCCAAGATCGAGAGGGTGCTTCCGGACACTCTGCGAGAGCCGCTCGCCGCCATGCGGGAGACCCTGTCCTTCACTGCGAACGCGGTGATCTCGCAGGCGCCCGGGAGCGATGTGCTGCTGGGTCTGGCCCAGGCCTCGCGTGCCAGGACGACCGTCGGGATCAGATACCAGTCCTGGCGACAGGACCAGACCGAGCGCGACCTCGATCCCTACGGCGTGGTCTTCCACACCGGTCGCTGGTACGTCGTCGGCCACGACCACCTCCGCGACGACCTGCGGGTCTTCCGCATCGACCGCATCGCCCGCGTCACCTCCCGCGCGAAGACCTTCACCATCCCCGACGGCTTCGATCCCGTCGCCCATCTGACCTCGAGCCTCGCCCAGGGGCCTTACCGCTGGCAGGTCGACGTGACGATTCACGGTCCTGTCGACGAGATCGCCCGGAGGCTGCCGAACACCGCTGTCACGCTCATCGCCCAGCCTGCCGGGGTCTTGATGCAGGCCAGGGCCGAGCGCCTCGACGGCATGGCACGCCTGCTCGCCTCGCTCGAATGGCCCTTCACCATCCATCGCCCCGACGAACTGCGGCCGGCCCTCAAGAATCTGGCCGATCAGCTCGTGACAGCCGCCGAACGGGCATCAGAGGAACTCGCACGGTGAGCAGGCAGTGCGACGTGGTCGGCTCGAGCGGCGACCGTCCGAAGTCGGTCATTCCGAGGTTCACGGCGCTCGACCGTCGGGTCGCCTCGGCGAATCGGACGATGCGGTCGTCGCGGATCCCTCCCAGGCGGGAGCGTTACGCCGGATCGGGTCGGAGTTCTGTTCTCGGGGGCTGTCAGGACTCAGGTGTTTCCGAGGGTGCGGTCCGCGGGGTCCGGGCCGGGTCGCGGTGGACCATCAGCCCTGGCCGCCCGCTCGGCGGCATGTCGGGCCTTCGCCTCCTCCAGCGCGTCGCCCATGCGGCTGTACAGTGCCTCCCTGCGCCTGACCGCGAGGACTCGGGCGGCGTCGAGGCGTTCGAGACTGCCTTGGAAGTGGGGGGCGACCTGCTCCGCGAACAGTTCGAAATGCCGACGGACGGCGTCTGTCCTCGCCCATTCGTGCGCCATCATGAGGTAGCAGCCGAAACCGTGGGACTGCTCCTGCAACTGGCGGATATGGCGGATCGCGTCGTCCGGTGTGCCGATGACGCCGATACCGGACTCGTTGATCCAGTCGATGCGTTCCTTCAGCGTCGAGCCGCCGGGCTCGAAGTGCGGCACCGCGGCTTCGTACTGGAGATAGCGGCACCAGTCATCGAGTCCGTACGCGACGTCCGCGTACGCCTGTTCTTTCGTTTCGGCGATGTGCATCGGCCCGACCAGTCGCCATGCGGCACGTTCGGCGACGGTGCCGAACTGACGGGCGCGTTCTTCCATCACGCTCCAGTGCGCGGCGAGCAGGTCCAGGTCACCGGTCATGGTCGCGCCGATGGACAGCAGCGCCAGCCCGTGCTTGCCCGCGATCCGCGGGCCGGACGGCGAGGCGATCGCCGCGACGCCGACTTCGAAGCAGGGTGTGGTGTACGGGCGTAACTGACATCTGGCTTCGACGAGGTGGTAGCGGGCGGTCTTCTTGGTGACGGGCTCGTCCCCGGTGAGCAACTGGATCAGAACATCGGTGTCCTCTTCCAGCGCGGACCGCTGTGAGACCGGGTCGATGCCGATCATCGCCGCGTCAGTCGGAAGGGACCCGGGGCCGAGACCGAGCATGAATCGGCCCCGGGTGAGGTGATCGAGCAGGATCGCGCGGTCCGCCACCCACAGTGGGTTGTGATACGGCAGCGAGAGCACGCCGGTCCCCAGCTTGATGTGTTTGGTCCGGGCCGCGACATGCGCGATGAAGATCTCCGGGCTGGCGATCAGCTCCGAGCCGCCGGAATGGTGTTCGCCGATCCAGGCTTCGTCATAGCCGAGCTCGTCGAGCTGCTGAAGGGTGGCCACGTCCCGTGCGAAAGCAGTTACGGGATTCTGTCCCCTAGCAGTGTGAAACGGTGCCATGAAGACCCCGAAGCGCATCTCATGTCCTTTCAGATCAGAGATCGGCCAGGCGCCTCACCGCTGAAAGGCGCCCTCGCGTACTGCTCGGCCTCCGGGCCGTCACGGGTCTGCCGCTCGATTCGGCGACAGCTGAACCAGCGGGTCCCGGAAGTCGGGTCGGAAGGTATTACTGTACCCAGCGACGTCGATCGGGAGCGGCTTCGCAGGCATGAATGGCCTGCGCGTACCTCCCGCTGACGATCGACGTCCTGGGCGGAGCAGTCCCGGTGCGGAGGGCCGCGTTGCGCGGCGGCGCGCGTGGAGCCGTGATCGCGGCGGAGTGGCATGAGTACCGGGCTTGGACCTCGGTACACGGTGACCACAACCCGGTGGAGATGTCACGGCCGGTCTGCCTCGGCCGGGACATTAATCTGGACGGGTGAACGCAACCGAGCGCCGGGCAGGGCCGGATGAGGGCTGGCTGTACGCGGTGATCCGCTGGCCGGCCCTCGTCGTCGCGGTGATCGTCATGGTCCCGTTGCGGGTGCTGTGGGAACTGGTCGAGCTGATCTGCAAGGGGATCCGGATCCTGTTTTGGACCTGGCTTCTGCGCCCGGTTCTCCAGGGCTTGAAGGTCCTGCTGTGGGACTGGTTCCTCCGCCCGGTCCTCCAGTTCTTCGCCCGCTACGTCCTGGTTCCGATCGGCAACGGGATGGCCTGGGTCGTGGAACGGCTGCGACGACCACCGTTCGTGTTGCTGATTCGGCACCTCTTGATCAACCCCGGCGTATGGCTGTGCCGATGGGTACTGGCACCGGTCGCGTTCGCTCTGATCGGGGCGCTGTGGATCGCGGGTGGTGTGTCGGCCAAGGTGTTCGGCTTTCTGTTCGTGCGCCCGCTGTCGTGGCTTTGGCGGGCTCTGTTCGTCCCGGTCTGGAATCACGTATGCGTTCCGATCGGCCAGGCGTTCCGGGCGGCCTTTCGGCCCGTCGGGAACGCCGGTCGAGAGGTCTTTCGAGCCTTCCGTGGCCGTCGCCGGAATACCCACGGGTAGGGCCGTCTGGTTTTCCATGTCGGGAGGACATGTGCAACGTGGCGAAGTCTGGTGGGTCGAGTTCGACGAGCGGCGGCCGGTCGTACTGCTGCCGGAAGACGGCGGGTCCGGGATCCGGGTGATGCAGATCGTCGCTCCGGCAGGTGTCGACATCAGCGGCCTGGGCATCGAGGTGGCTGTGGATTCCGCGGACGGGCTGCCCTTTGAAGGCGTGCTGCGGTTCGGCTTCCCGCATCCGGGCTCCACCCCGTGCACATGGCTGACCACGGTGTCCCGGGAAGACCTGATCGAGCGGGCGGGCGTCCTGTCCTCCGCGAAGCTCAGCGAGATCGAGGCCGCCCTCCGTCTCGCCGGACAGAAGAAGGAGTGGACCCCGGAGACATCCGCGAAGCTCAGCGAATTGAGGGACGCCGCCCGTCGCGGTGCGCACCGGCCCGCGGGGTCGGACTGAACCGCCCCCGCGTACCGGGCGTCTCGGGCCGGGCGGGACCATCCGGACACGGCTAGGTGTATTGACCCGCAGGGTTGTTAACGCGGCTGATGGGTGGGTGTCCGTCGAGTGCGGTGTGGCTGCGGTGGTGGTTGTAGGTGTGGAGGA
>NZ_JBFADP010000114.1:0-7493 GCF_040641415.1 Streptomyces sp. NPDC020875
CCCCCGGCCCGTGGCTGGCGGTCTCGTGGCTGCCGCTCGCCGCGAAGGCGCTGTGGCTCGTCCACGGGCTCTGGGAGCAGACCGCGCTCACCCCGGCTGCCCTCGACCGGATCGGCTCTATCCAGCAGACCGCCCGCGACCAGGCTGCCATCGCACGCGCCGAACTCCGGGCCGAGGCGGGCACGGAGGAGACCCGGCTCGACGCCGTGACGGGCGCCGGGAAGCGCGTCGCAGAGGCACAGGCGCGGGCCGCCCGGCGGCTCGCCGGAGCCTGGTCGGAACTGGACGGAGTCCGGCAGGGCGACGGCACCGGCAGGGCGCTGACCTGCGTGACCGACCGCGTCACACCCCCGTCACAGACCGCGTCACAGCCCCGGTGGGAACTCCCTGTCTGGGGCTCCCTTACCGAGCTGGCCGCCATCGAGGCGCCCGCGCTGACGGACGACGAAATCGACACGATCGTGACCGAGCTGCGGGCCAGCACCCACCCGCCCATGAGCTACCGGGACATGGCCGCCGCCTTCCGGGCCGCCGGTCACAGTGCAGGGGAGACCCGCCTCCGGGCCGCCTGGCGCCGCGTCACCACGGGCCAGGTGATCGGCTCGTGATCGCCGCCGCCTACCTCGTCTGCCTGCTCGCCGCCGTCGTGGTCCTGGCCGTCGCCCTCCGGCGCCCCGCACCGGGCCCCTCGACCCCGTCCCCCGCCCCCGTGGCGGCCGCGATCGAGACCGCCGACCCGGACGCCGTAGAGGCGATCCTCACGGCCGCCCTGGCCGCCGTGCGGACCCTCCCCCGCGCAGCCTGACCAACCCCCCGCCGGGGCGCCCCACCTGGGCGTCCCGGCTTCTTCACGGAAGGGGTTGCGCAACCTAGCCCGCGTGTGTCAGACTGACTCACGTGATTCAGACGGACCCGAGCCTTAGGAGACCTTCAGATGACCACTCAGACCGCCGCCCCCACCGTGGACGAGAACTTCGCCGCCGCCCTCGCACACGTGACCTCGGAGGTCACCCGGACCGACAGCAAGGCCGCCGCGCTCCTGACGCTGGACGGCCTGCTGGTCGCCGGGATCGGCCTTCTCGGCACGAAGGCGCCGTGGTGGTCGCTGGTCCTGGGCGCCATCGGCGGCGTGGCGATCGCCGGATCGGTCGTCATGGCCCTTCTGGTGATCCGGCCCCGCCTCGCCCGGGCCGAGGGCGTCACCCCGAACGGCAGCTTCCTGCACTTCGCCTCAACGACCCCGTCGGCCCTGGCCGCTCACATGACCGTGGACTACCGGGCCGACCGGATCACCAGCCTGTCCCGGATCTGCCTCACCAAGATGCGTTTCCTGCGCCGGAGCGGTGACTTGGCCCTGGTCGCGGTCCTGGCCGTGGCCGCCGCTCTCCTGACCCGCTGACCCAACCCACCCGCCGGGGCGCCCACGAGGCGCCCCGGCCCGTTTGGAGGACTCATGAGGAACACCCCCCGCCGGGCCGATGACCGTACGGTCGCCGACCTCCGGTACGCCACCCGGACCGCCGCTCTTGCACTGCGGGAGACGGCGGCCGCGATTGAGACCGGCAACCCGGTCGACCCCGCCCGCCTGTACGCCCTGGCCCGGCGGCTGGACGACGTCGCGCCCCCGGCCGCGCCCGCCTTCGCCTGCACCGCCGTCACCCGCCGCCGCCCTTGCTCCTCCCCCGCCGTCGTCCGGCTCACCACCACGACCACGACGGTCGACGCGTGCGACCGGTGCGGCCCCCAGCTCTCCGCCCTCTACCCGGCGGCCGGGGTCGAACCTCTGCCCGGCGGCCGGTTCGCGATCGTGGAGGAGGTGGCGGCGGCGGCGCGGTACCTGCTCGACCGTCACGCGGCCCCCCGGCACGGCGAGTGCATCCTCTGCCCTGGCGGAGACAACGGCCTGGTCCCGCTGGAGCCCCGCCCCCAGTGCGTCGTCCCGGAGTGCCCGCGACGGCTCGTCGTACGGATCACTCCGCCCGGCGACGCGGACCCGGTCTACAGCTGCGACGGGCACGTCCCCGGAGTCCTCGCCGTGTACCCCGACGCGGACGCCGCGCCCGACCCGTCGGCCCTGGACCGAGACGTGCTCCGCCTCGACCTCGGCCACCTCCGGTACCTCGCCCGGGTGACCGTCGAGGAGCACCAGGCGCACGCCCAGCCGGTGTCGACGTGCGTCGTCTGCGACCCCCGGCTGTACGGCCTGACCTGACGACACGACAGCGCCCCGCCGGGGTCCGGCGGGGCGCTGTCGGCTCCATGGGGGATGATCGCCCCCAGACATGGCACGAGCCGGGGTCTCTGACCTCCCCGGCTCGCCGCCCCCGATCGGTCTAGCCACCGAAGAGGACGTTGCTCCGTGACGAGAGTACGAGAGACCAGAGCCACCCCGCATCCCCGCCCCGCCGGGGGCGCCCCCGGCGACCCTGTCCCGGGCCACGACGGCGGGTCGCCGCCCCGGCTTGTTACATGTGCCATAACTTCCCGCGTAAGCGTTTCCGCTGGTCAGAGCCCTGCGTTTCCGACCCCGG
The DNA here is from genome assembly GCF_040641415.1 of Streptomyces sp. NPDC020875. Lineage (NCBI taxonomy): Bacteria > Bacillati > Actinomycetota > Actinomycetes > Kitasatosporales > Streptomycetaceae > Streptomyces > Streptomyces sp. NPDC020875. Next base: position 2,532 of record NZ_JBFADP010000114.1, read on the forward strand.
ATCTGGTCTCGGCGGCGGCCGGGTTGTTCGCCGCGCGGGCGGGTTGGGACGGGCGCGAGGGACCCCGGCCGGTGCTCACGATCGCCCCCGGAGTCGTGGCCATGGGGTGGCCGGACATTGCCCGGCGGGAGCGGACGGCGGAGCGGGGCCGGGAGGCTGCCCGTAAGGCGACGGCGGAACTGGCCGTGTTCTTCGCGGAGCACGGCGTCTTCCCCGAGGCGCCCGAGCCGACTCGGGAGGTGACGGAGTGGTCGGCCAAGAGCCGGGCCAGGATGACGCGGACGCTGGCCGAACTGGACTACGGACCCCTGCTCAGGCTGGGGCTGAAGCTCCCCATGTCGACGCTCACCTACCCCGGGGACTGGCTCCCCGTGGCGCCCACGGGCAAGGCGGTCAAGCGGCACCTCGACCAGTTCTTCAAGCGGTTCGCGCGGGCCTGGGGGTTCGAGTGGCCGGGTCTCTGGAAGCTTGAGTTTCAGCTCCGGGGCGCCCCCCACATCCACCTGTGGGGCCCCCGGCCTGAGGGTCCGGCGGGCGAACTGCGGAGCATGACCCAGACCCGCTACCGCCCGGCGGTCGGCGACGGGCTCCCCTACGAAGCCTGGCTCGCCGTGGTCTGGGCGGACATCGTCGATCACCCGGACCCCGAACAGCGGCGCCGCCACGGCCGGGCCGGTACCTCCGTCGACCTCGAAGAGGGCGCCCGGATGATCGACCCCCGCCGACTCGCCGTCTACTTCACGAAGCACGGCCAGTTCCAGGCGAAGGAGTACCAACACCGGGTCCCGGAGGAGTGGCAGGCACCCGGGTGCGGGCCGGGCCGGTTCTGGGGCTACAAGGGCCTGGCCAAGGCCACGGCCGGGGTCGAGCTGGCCCCCGCCGACGCGGTGTTCGTCGCCCGGACCATGCGGCGGCTGGCCCGCTCGCAGGGGGTCACCAAGCAGGTAACCGTCCGCCGCACCCGGGGGGGCGGTCAGGTGGTGTCGGCGTACCCCGACGTCATCGGACTCGCCGGGGCCCAGTACCTCCGCCCGCTCCCCGCCCGAACGCGCCGGGTGCGGCGTCCAGTCGTCCGGCTCCCTCAGGGCGCCGGGTTCCTCTGCGTGAACGACGGACCGGCGATCGCGGCCGGGCTCGCCCGGGCCTTGGAGCGCCGAATTCAGAGCCCGGAAGAGGCCCGCCGTACCGCCGAGTCCGCCGAATCGAAGCTGGCCCGGCTCCGCGACCGCCGGGCCCGGCCGGGCGGTACTGGGCTCAGTAAGCAATAACTCGCTTCCGGCTTCTACCGGCCCCAGAAGAGGAAACCGGCGCCCGGCGTACGTCATCTCGGTGACGTACGCCGGGCGCCGGTGACGTACTGGTCGTGGCGGCCGGGCTCGTCCTCCTGGTCGTGCTCGTGCTCCTGGTCGTGCTCGCCGAATCGGGCGGGAGGGGGCGCCTGCCGAGTCGCGTAGCGGGGAGGCCGGCGCGCCCGGAACCTTTCCCGCGGGGCGTCGTGCGGCGGGTGTTATGGGGCGGCAAGTCCGGGCCCGCACCCGGCTGCCCGGCCACGGCGAGACGAGGGCGAGCGGAGCGAGAGTGCCGGGCTCGGCCACTTCGCGGCAGCAGCTGCCCCCCGCCCGCCACGGCCGGGCGGCGCGCTCTCTTCACGCTCCGGTATCCGTGACGGCGGGAGTACGGCGCCCGGCCGAACGGCGGCCCGGCGGACGGCGGCCGGGCCCCGCGAGGCACCCCCTCCCCCGCAGCCAGCCCTCATGAGGATTGGGCACACGCCGCACTCGGCGACGGCGGAGCCACGTATACCGCCCACAGAGCCGCCCCACGGGCCGCCTGAGCGCCTGTCAGTGCCTCGGGCCACTCTGGGGCGGGGAATCGGCCCTACGGCCCGCAGACGGCCGTACGGCGGATCCGACACGGCCCGCCCCGGTACTTGCGCAAGCTGCGTCGGACGTGTCAGACTGACTCGCATGGCGCAGATGACACCGGCCCACCTGCGGGCCCAAGCGGAGAAGGCACTCGGTACGCCGGGCGGAAAGCGGCTGCGGCTGCTGAAGGAGTTGGAGAAGATCGACGCGGAGCTTCGCCCGGTGATCCTCGCGGCCCGGGAAGCCGAGGTTCCGATCCGGCGAATCACGGAGCTGACGGGGGTGGCCCCGAACACCGTGAGGGCCTGGGCCAAGGGCCCGGCGTAGGGCCCCGGATCTGACCCCGCCTCGCGCGCACGCGCGTAGGGCCCCCTCTGGGGAACCGGGGTCAACCCGCAACTCCCCAGGTCAGGGGCGGTTGAGGGGTGCAACACCGCAACCGGGCGCAACCCGGGGGCGCAACCACCACAAAACAGAAGCGGGCCGGACCCCGCGTCAACGGAAATCCGGCCCCATCCACGTGACCTTGGAGGGCACCCGTGGACTGGACCAAAGCATGGAGCAAGATCGGCAGTACCGCCAAAACGGCCCGGCGATTCTCGGCTGAGCGGACCAACATCACGCTCGACTCCCTGGCCCCGCTGGCCGCTCCCGTAGCGGCTCGGTGGGACAGGGAGGCGGACCGGAGGAAGACCCTCCGCACCCCGGAGAACCTCAAGGCGCTGATCGAAGCCCAGCGGTCGAACACCTCGGCCAGGTCGACGCTGGCGACCGCGAAGGGGCAGCGGCGGGCCGCGCGGGCGGCCAGTAACAACCCCCTGTCTGCGGAGCGTCGGGCGGCGCGTACGGCGGACCGGGCGGCGACGTCTCACGCCAAGGTGGCACGGACCAAGCTCCGCGAGGCTCGCCGGGCCTACCCGGCGACGCTCACGGCTCTCGCCGTCCGGGCCCACGCGCTGCACACGCTCCCGGGCGTGGCCGCGTCGTACGCGCTCTCGACTCCGGCGGACTGGACGCTGTGGCCGGGCATCACGTCCGCCGGGCTGATCGCCGCCCACATCGGGACGCTCGCGCTGGGTCGGCGTGAAGCCGTGGTGCAGCTGGACGACGGGCTGTCCGGCGAGGAGCGTCGCCTCATGGCCCGGCTCGACCCGTCGTACTGGGTGCAGCACGCGGAGGTTCGCGGTCTGTCCGGCACGCTCACCGAGCGGCCCGAGATGACCCCGGCCGGGATCGTCTGCGGCGTCCGGCTGGACGGCCGGTGGTCGGCAAAGAAGCTGGCGGCCGAGACGGAGTCCGTCCGCGCCCTGCTCGGGATGCAGACCAAGACGCGGATGGAAATCGGTCGGGGCTCGCACGGCGACCGCGCGCTGATCACGGTTCGTACGCGGTCCGCGTCGGACGGCCTTGACCTGAACGGCTGGGCGCCGGGCGACGCGTGGGCGGTCGACACGGTGAACGGCGAGACGGTCCCCGTGCCGCTGGGTAAGCGGATTCTGATCGCGGGCACGTCCGGGTCGGGCAAGAGCACGTCCGCCCGTCCGCTGCTGGCCGAGGCGTCCGAGCGTCCCGATCACCGGCTGGTCCTCCTCGACCGGAAGTACGTGGAGGGCCGGACGTGGGAGCACCGGGCCCGGGTCGCGTGCGAGCTGGAAGACATCCGCGACGTGGTGCGGGAGCTGATCGCCGAGGGTGAGGAGCGGCTGCGGGATCTGCCGCGCGGTGAGGACACCGTCCAGATCTCCCCGGCCCGGCCCCGGATCACGGTCTTCGTGGACGAGATGGGCGAGCTGCTGTCCGACTGCGCCGCGAAGTACCGGGACGACGACGGGAAATCCGCCGACTACCAGGATGTGATCGCCGGGCTCCGCACGATCGCCCGGAAGTACCGGGCGGCGGAAATCATCCTGGTCCCGGCCACGCAGAAGCCGACCCTGTCCGGTGACGGCCACGGCCTGGACTCGCAGATCGCCGGACAGCTCACGGTCCGCCTGGCGCTCGCCGTCGCGACGTCGACCGAGACGCAGAGCGTCTTCGGGCCGGACGCGATCGAGAAGGGGTGGCGGGCGCACGAGCTGCCCATGCCGTGGGTGGCTCTGATGCGTGACCAGGACAAGGGTCCGTCCCAGCGGACGAACCCGATCCGGATGCGCTGGATGACGGCACAGCAGGTGATCGCCCTTCCGGCGCGGCCGATCTGGCAGCGGACGGCGGTGGCCCCCGCGCGGGTGGAGGCGGCCCCGACCGGTCGCCCGACCCTGACCCTGGTGAAGTCCGGGCCGGACGCTGGCACCGAGGCGGCCCCGGCCGTACCGGAGCCCCGGACGACCCCGGCCGGGACGACGAACCGCGACCGAGTTCTGTCCGCGATCCGCGACGGCGCCCGTACGGCGAAGGACGTCGGGACCGTGACCGGGATCAACAAGGGCACGGTGAGCCGGGAGATCAAGGCCCTGGTCAAGGCCGGGGCCGTGGTCCGGGACGAGGACGGGACGCTGTCGGCGTCCGCTGGGGAGGTGTCGGCCTGATGGCTCAGCAACTGGACGGCGCCCTGGCCGTCGCCCTGGTCGCGTTCGCCGTGTCGGTGGGAGCCCTCGCGCTCGTCGGCCTGGTCCTCGCGCTCCTCCAGCTCGCCGCCGACACCGCGACCGCCCTTGGCGCGGCCGGGATCGGCGCGGGCGTCTCCATCCCCCTGGCCCGGAAGGGGCGCTGACCGATGACTACGAAGAAGCCCTTGATGACCGCCGCTCCGGCGGTCGCCATGACCGCCGTCTCGATGGTTCTGACCCTGGCCGTGATCGTGATGTGGCTCGGTGATTCGATGCACTGGGGCGTCGCCCTGGTCGTCGGCATCGGCCTTGACGGTGGGTGGCTGGCCACCCTCGCGTACGAGCGGCGGCTGGCCCGGCAGGGCGACCACAGCACCGCGATCACCGGTGTCGGCTGGGGGTTCGGCGCGGTGGCGACCGGCGTCCTGGTCGCTCACGCGCTCGGGGACCCCTCCCCCGGCCCGTGGCTGGCGGTCTCGTGGCTGCCGCTCGCCGCGAAGGCGCTGTGGCTCGTCCACGGGCTCTGGGAGCAGACCGCGCTCACCCCG
>NZ_JBFADP010000115.1:0-6934 GCF_040641415.1 Streptomyces sp. NPDC020875
TACGGCCACCACCGAGATCTACACGCGTGTACGTACACTCTTCCCCCCCCCGACGCTCTTCCGATCTGGTTCGATTCCCGTCGCCCGCCCCACCACGGAGGCCGGGGGCCGGTTTACGAACCGGCCACGGGCCTCTGCGCGTTGGTCGGCGTTGGTCTGCGCTGGTCTGCGCTGGTCTGCGGTATGGCGCCGGGGCGCCCCGGCGCGCTCCCGGTGCGCCGGGGCGGGCGCCGGGCGCCCCCCGAAGCGCCCGCGAGTACGAGCGGCGGGGGCGAACGAGCCGGTTCAGAAGGTGATGCCGCTGATGCCGTCGGCCAGCGAGTCGAGGAATCTGCGGATATCGGGGGCGACGCCCGACGAGGCGAGGAAGAAGCCGAAGAGGACGGCCGCGACGGCCGGTCCCGTTTTGAGCGATCCCGAGCGGATCAGCAGAACGAGGACGATGCCCATCAGCAGGACCAGGGACAAAGAAATGGCCACGGTGTTCACACTCTCGGTCGTTCCGTCTCGCGGACCCGGAGGCGGGGCCGTTCCCGATGGCGCGCCCCCGCCCGCACCTGCCGGGGATCGTGCCACCGGGAACGCGATGTATGCCGGGAAGCCCATGATTCGTCCCTCAGCGGAATCCATCGGTCCGCCGACCCACCGGCCCACGGGTCCGCCGCCGGGACCCGAGGTCCCGGCGGCGGAGTGGACCCGAGATTAAATCTGACAGTCTTGTCAATGTTCTGGTGGCTGCCTAGCGTCCGCCGGACGAGGGCCGCCGGAGGGGCGGCCCCGGCCGGAAGGAGACCGATCATGACCAGCGCCACCCCGTTCGGGGACGACCCGGGGCGGTTCATCGCCGACTTCTACACGGAGTTCACCCGGCAGATCCTCGACACCGACGACGATCCCGGCGCAATCGTGGACCGGTTCCACGCGCCGGGCTTCGTCCAGTACGTCGACGGCAACCGGATCGACCGGGAGAAGCTGGCCGCCCATCTGCGCCCGGTCCGCAGGAACGCCGCCGGTACGCGGGTGGAGGTGCACGACGCCCTGGCCCGGGGGGATCTGCTGACCGCCCGGTACACCCTGCGCACCACGGGCCGTAAGGGCGACACCATCAGCGACGTCGGCTTCTTCGGGCGGTTCGACCCGGACGGCCGAATGCGGGAGGCGCATGTCTTCAGCCGTACCCGGTCCGCGCCCTGACCCTGCGCGGCGTCATCGGGGGCCGCCCTCACGAGGGCGGGGGCGGGTCAACAGGGCGGCGCCGTAGCAGAGTCCGGGGCACTACGAACGTACTTAGTTGCGAACATCAATCATTTGGTAAACTAATTACTGACGGTTCCTTGACGCCCTTTTGACTCGTCCCCAGTCGGCCGCCCCGTCCCCGTCATCCGGCGGCCGACTCAACCGCGAAGGATTGAGCCATCGGACACGCAGACACCCTCATCGCCATGGGCGGCGCCTTCCTGGCCGCCGCCTTCCTCGCCCGGCTCGGCGGCCGGATAGGGCTGCCCACGATTCCCCTCTTCATCCTGGCCGGAATCCTGCTCGGTCCTCACACCCCCGGCTTCGTCCTGGTCTCCGACCCGCACGACCTGGAGATGCTCTCCGCCCTCGGCCTGGTGCTCCTGCTCTTCTACCTCGGTCTGGAGTTCCACCTCGACGACCTCAAGGCCGGCGGGCGGCGGATGGCGATGGCCGGAGGCGCCTACCTCCTGCTGAACGTCGGCGCCGGGCTAGGCTTCGGCTTCGCCCTGGGCTGGGGCACCTCGGAGGCGCTGGTACTCGCCGGTGTCCTCGGCATCTCCTCGTCCGCGATCGTGACGAAGGTCCTGGTCGACCTCGGGCGGATCGGCAACCCCGAGACCAAACCGATCCTCGGCATCATCGTGGTCGAGGACATCTTCCTCGCCCTCTACCTCGCCGCGCTCCAGCCGATACTCTCCGGCGCCGACAGCCTCTCGGCCGCCGTGATGGACGCCGGGAAGGCGTTCGGCTTCCTGCTGCTGCTGGCGCTGGCGGCCAGGTTCGGCACCCGGGTCGTGGGACGGCTCATCAACACCAAGGACGACGAACTGCTCGTCATCTCCTTCCTCGGTGCCGCCGTCTTCCTCGCCGGGGTCTCCGAGTGGTTCGGGGTCGCGGACGCCATCGGCGCGTTCATGGTCGGCCTGATGCTCGGCAGCACCACCTCCGGCGACCGGATCCGCAAGCTGGTCCATCCGCTCCGGGACGCCTTCGGCGCGATCTTCTTCTTCGCCTTCGGCCTCTCCATCGACCCGGGCGATCTGCCGGTCGTGCTCTGGCCGGTACTGGCCGCGGTCGCGGTGACGCTGGCGATGAACGTCCTGGCGGGCATAGCCGCCGCGCGGATGTACGACTTCGGGCCCGGCCCGGCCGCGAACATCTCCACGACCCTGCTGGCGCGCGGGGAGTTCGCCCTGATCCTCGCCACCATGGCAGCGGGCGCCGGACTCGACGACCGGCTCTCCCCGTTCATCGCGGGCTATGTGCTGATCCTGGCGGTCCTCGGCCCGCTGGCGGCGGGCCGCTCCGGGCTGCTCGCCCGGATCATGCCGTCCCGCGAGCCCGCCGGGGTGGCATAGCCCCCCGGTCAACAGCGGTACGGAGCGCGGCGGTCACCCCCCGGGGGACCGCCGCGCTCCGTCATGTACGGCGGCACCCCCCGCACTCCCGTACGCCCGGGCCATCCGGGTGACCGCCGGGGTTGGGGGATTCGGGACATGGACATCGTTTCCCCGGTGCCGAAAAAGCCCGGCACTCCACCGCGAACCAGGAGGTTTCCATGCGCCGTATCGCCCTGCTCGCCGCCGCCGCAGCACTGACGGCGGGGCTCGCCGCCGCGCCGACCGCCACCGCCGCGGCCCCGGCCGCGCCGTCCGCCCCGGTCGCCGCGGCCCCGGTGCACTTCTCGGGGTCCAACTGCCCATCGAACAGCCTCTGTCTGTACCGCGATGTCAACTACACGGGGGGTGGCATCGCGATCAAGGCCGGTGACTACATCGGCTACCTCGGGGACTACGGCTTCAACGATCAGATGTCGTCGTGGTCCAACGACTCCGGTGTCACCTGCAACTGGTGGGTGCACGCCTACCGGGGCGGCGACCGCCACGTCCAGTACAACGGCTACCGCGTGAACGTCCTCCCCAGCGAGAACGACCAGGCGTCGTCCGTGCAGTGCTGAGCCGGACTCCGGCCGTGGCGCGTCGTGGCACGGGACACCGGACGCCGTGGAGGAGGTGCTGAGGGCTGCCGGTGAGGGGCCGGGCCGGAGACGGCCCGGCCCCTTCGGCGTTCCCGGAGCCGTACCCCGGCCGGGGCCTCCACCACCGCCGCGCCGGGCCGCGCCGGGCCGGGCCGGGGCCGGGGCCGGGGGTCATTCCGAGCGGGCCAGTCTGCGCAGGGTCCAGCCCTCGCCGTCCGGGTCCAGCGCCCGGGTCGCCTGTTTGAAGAGGTACTCGGCCCGCTCGTAGCTGAGCCGGGCGGGCGCGCCCCCGGACCGGCGGAGCGTACGGAAGAGGGGACCTTCGGTACGGTCCCCGATCAGCTCGGGCAGCAGCCGGGCGGTCCCGGCCCGCCAGGCGATCCGGTGCCGCCCCGACCGGGCCCGGCGGTCGTCGAGGTCGAGGTCCGCCACGTCGAGGGCGAGCACGGCGGTGACCGGCGCCCCCGATTCGTACAGCAGTCGCCACAGGACCCGTTCGCGCGGCGCGATGCCGGTACGGGACCAGAGCGCTTCGAGCCCGGCGGCGGGGATCGGGCGGACCGGGGCGGGCGCTCCGGCCCGCCGGGGCGGACCTTCGGCGACCGCCTGGTCCAGCGGCAGCCAGGCGGCGAAGGAGCGGAACGCCGAGCGGTGCCGGTTCCAGGTGGCGGGCGCGGCCGTCGACCAGGCGGTGTCGAAGACCCGGGCGACGGTCCCGGCGGTGAGCGAGTCCAGTGGATACCCGTCGCCGAGGGCGCGGCGCAGCCGGTTCAGGGTCTGGGTGTACGAACGGACACTCGCCGGGTCGAGTCCGTCCCGGGCCAGGAAGGCGTCGGCGGCCGGGCCGAGTGCCGGGCCCGGATCGGTGGCCCGCCCGGCTCCGGGCGGCCCGGTGTGGACGTCGGCGAGCGCGGCGGCGTCGGCGCGGCGGCGCAGGAAGGCCCGTTCGGCGGTATTGGCGGTCAGTGCGGCGGCGCGTTCGAACTCCAGCCGGGCCTCCCCGTACCGGCCGAGCCGGGCCAGCAGATCACCGCGTACCCCCGGCAGCAGGTGGTAGTCGCGCAGGGCCGGGTCGGCGGCGAGTTCGTCGACGAGGGCGAGCCCGGCCGCGGGCCCCCGGGCGCGGCCGACGGCGACGGCCCGGTTGAGCCGGACGACCGGTGTGGGCAGCAGCCGGACCAGGCTGTCGTACAGCCCGGCGATCCCGGGCCAGTCGGTGGCGGCGGCGGTCGGCGCCTGGGCGTGGGTGACGGCGATCGCGGCCTGGAGGACGTACGGCCCCGGCGGCGTATCGCGGGTCCCGGCTGCGTCGCGGGCCCGGAGCATCGCGGCGAAACCCCGGCGGATCAGCAGCGGGTCCCAGCGGCCCCGGTTCTGTTCGTGCAGGGGTACGGGCTCCCCCGACGGCCCGGTCCTGGCGCCGGCCCGGGACTCCTGGATCTCCATCAGGGCGACCAGCCCGTGGACCTCGGGTTCGGCGGGGGCGAGCCGGGCCAGCAGCCGGCCGATCCTGAGCGCCTCCAGGGTGAGCCCGGGGCGCAGCAGATCGTCGCCCGCGGTGGCCGCGTACCCCTCGTTGAAGATCAGATAGACGACCTCCAGGACGGCGGCGAGGCGTTCGGTCAGCTCGCCGTCCGGCGGCAGTTCGAACGGGACGCCCGCCTCGGCGACGGCGCGTTTGGCGTCGGCGACCCGGCGGGCGATCACGGTCTCGGTGGTGAGGAAGGCGCGGGCGATCTCGGCGCTGGTCAGTCCGCCGACGAGCCGGAGCGTGAGGGCGACCCGGGCCGGGGCGGGGAGCAGGGGGTGGCAGGTGAGGAACATCAGCCGCAGGACGTCGTCCCGGCCGTCCTCGCCGCCGTTGTCGTCGCCCGGGACGGGAGTGTCCGGAGCGGTGATGTCCTCGCGCTGCCGCTCCCGGGCCTCGTGGGCGAGCCGCCCCTGCTTCTCCTCCAGGTTCCGGGCGCGGCGGATGGTGTCGACGGCGCGGCGTCGGGCGACGGCCGTGAGCCAGGCGCCCGGATTCTCCGGGACGCCCGAATCGGGCCAGCGTTCCAGGGCCGCCACCAGGGCGTCCTGGGCCAACTCCTCGGCCAGGCCGACATCGTGGACCAGCCGGGTGAGCCCGGCGACGATCCGGGCGGACTCCGCCTTCCAGACCGCGCCGACCGCGGCGTGGACGTCCGTCACCGTCACCGGGTCACGCTCCGTCTCTCCGTCGTCCGCCGCCGGCGGCCGGGGTCCCCGGCCGCCCGTACCGCGGTTCGTGGTCAGCCGCCGAAGACCTGCTGGATCACGCTCTCGCCGTCACCGACGATCCGGCGGAACCTGCGGCCCAGTTCGACCGCCTCCTCCTTGCTGCGGACCTCGACCAGGGCGAAGCCCGCGACGGCCTCCTTGGCCTCCGTGAAGGGCCCGTCGATGACGGTGATCTCGTCGCCGGACGAGGTGAGGCGGACGCCCTCGGGCGCCAGACCGCCGGTGGCCAGCAGCACACCGGACGCCGTCAGCTCCTCCACGAAGGCCGCCATCTCGGCGAAGAGCCGCTCGTCGGGGGCGGAGGTGGTGTCCGTGACCCGGGTCGTCATCAGGTATCGCATCGCGCTCTCGCTCTCACTCGGGTGGTGTCGGGCCCGGCGTGGATCCGCCGTGCTCCCGACCGGACGTCGAAGAGCCTATGCGACAGGGAATGGCGGCATTCCCTGTCGTACGGCCCCTTCGACGGAGCGGTGAGAGCGGAGGCGGGCCCCGGCGGCCGGTTCCGCGGACATCCGGCACCACTTCGGCAGAAGGAACCCCTCCCATGGCCACCACGAGCGTCCACTCCCCCGCGTCCCCCTCCTACGCGGTGCCCACCCGGGCCCTGCTGGCCGCCGGCGCCGCCGCCGGGCCGCTGTGGGCCGCGGTCTCCCTGGCCCAGGCCGCCACCCGGGACGGCTTCGACCCGGTCCGGCATCCGCTGAGCATGCTGAGCAACGGCCCGCTCGGCTGGCTCCAGATCACCAACTTCGTGGTCGCGGGAGTGCTGGCGCTCGCGGGCGCCGCCGGGCTGCGGCGGACCCTGCGCGGTACGCCGGGCGGGACCGGGCTGCCCCGGCTGTTCCTGGTCTACGGGCTCGGCCTGATCGCGGGCGGAATCTTCGTGACCGACCCGGCGGACGGCTTCGCCGGGACCCCGGCCGGGCCGCCGGAGTCCCTCTCGGCGGCGGGCGCGGCGCATCTGGCCGCCGGGGCGGTGGTCTTCGGCACGGTGATCGCCGCGAACTACGTCCTGGCCGGGCGGTACTCCCGGGCGGGGCGGCGTACGGCGGCCGTGGTGTCCCGGGTCGCCGGTACGGGCCTGCTCGCCGCGAACGTCTGGGCGCTGAGCGGCGCTCCGGCGGGCTCCCTGGTCCTGGCGTCGGGCTCGATCCCGGCGATGCTCTGGCTCTCCACGTCCCTCACCCCCCTCGCGCCCCGCGCCGCGTAGCGCCTGCGGCAAGCCCAGGGGGCTGAACCGGAGACCTCAGGGGCGCGGGGAACCGCGCGACCAGCCACGGGCGGTGTGAGGCCGGGACTCCGTAGCACCGCCTACGGCGGATTGCCGTCGCTCCAGGGGCGGTCGCGTCTGCCGGGTCGCGCCCGCCGCCGGTCCGCGGACCGTGCGTGGCTGGTCGCGCAGTTCCGCCCCCTATGCCTTCGGCAATGGGGGGACCCCAGCGCCCCTGGGCACCTGGC
>NZ_JBFADP010000116.1:0-6898 GCF_040641415.1 Streptomyces sp. NPDC020875
GGCCGTGGCCGAGTCCGTCGCGGCGTACGGCGGCGACCGGCTCCGGGTCACGGGCGTACTCACCGCGGTGGACCCGGCGCTGGGAGGGGCGCGGGACGGCGGGCGCCGTCGTTTCTCGAATCGTCGGATGTACGGCTCCGGGCCCGGCCGGTCAGTCCGCCGGGGCCGGGCGCGGGGGCCTGCGGAGGGCGGTCCTCGGGTCGACCGGGGTGACCCGGAAGGCCCGGGTGGTCACCGGCACCCGCCCGAAGAGGCTGTCGGGGCCGCAGACCCGGAGGTTGGTGACGCCCCGTCCGGCCAGGGCGGCGACCACATCGGGCCAGCGCACCGGCTGGACGAAGCCGTCCAGCAGCATCCGGCGGACGCCGTCGGCGGTGGTGCGTACGGTGCCGTCCTGGTCGGCGACGACCGGGGTGTGCGGGTCGGTGAAGCCGAGCCCGGGGAAGACCTCGGCCTCGACCCGGTCGCGCAGCGGCCCGAACACCGAGCAGTGCATGGGCGGATCCATGGTGTAGAGGGGCAGGCCCCCGGCGGCCCGGATCCGTTTGCCCAGCCATTCCAGCCGTTCGCGGCGGAGGGAGAGCATATGGAAGTCGGTGTCGATGTGGCAGGAGATCTCGTGCCACTCCCCCATGGCGTCCAGTTCGGCGCGGATCTCGGTGAGCGCGTCGGCCGGGGTGCGGGCGAAGGAGTGGGTGATGATCTCGGGCTGTTCGCGGCCGAAGTAGTCGGTCTCGTGGCGGGCGAGCGCGGCGGTGAGGCGTACGGCGTCGGCGAAGCTCAGGGCGCCCGAGTGGACGGCCGCCGCCTTGCCGCCGAAGCTGGGGCCCGCGATGTGTCCGGGCGGGGTGTCGCCCCGCCCGTCCGACCAGCGGGCGAGCGCCGTACAGGTCGTCAGAAAGGCGACCTGGGCGGCTTCGGAGTAGTCGGCCGCGCCGTCGCGGTAGCCGCGGAACAGGTCGTAACCGAGGACGTCGGACGCCTCCTCGACCAGGGCGGCGGCGATCGGGTTGACGATCAGGAACTTGCCGACGGCGGCGAAGTCCTGGGGGCCCATCCCGGGAAAGACGACAGCGGTACCGCCGGTCTCGGTTCCGGTTCGGTCGGCGGCCCCGGTGGCGGGTCCGGGCTCGGCCGCGACCGCCGTGCCGGTCTCGGTTCTGGTCTCGGGATCTTCCGTCTCCATCGCGGTGGCTCCGTTCAGTGGCCGGTGAGGGCGGCCAGGCCCTGTCGCAGCCGGTCGAGTTCGGCGGCGACATGGGGCAGGCTCAGCGGGTCGCCGGCTTCCTGGGCGGCCCGCTGCTCGGCCCGGGTCGCGCCGTACAGCATGCTGGTGGCGGCCCGGAAGCGCAGGGCCTTCGGGTCGTCGCCGAAGTGGGTTCCGGCGAGTACGGCGACGCCCCGCTCCTCCAGCAGATGGTGCTGGAGCAGTTCGCCGTCGGTGACGCCGTGCCGGGCCAGTTCGTCCCGGAGCGGCGCGAAGTCGGGGTAGACGTAGAACCCGCCGGTCGGCGGGCGGCAGACGGCACCGGCGTCGGTGAGGATCCGGTGGACGGCGGCGGCGACGATTCCGTGCAGCCGGGCGTCGGCCCGGAGCCGGGCGGTCAGCTCGGGCGGTTCGCCGTACGCGTACTCGGCCACCGCCTGCATCGGCCCGGCCAGGGTCGACCAGCTCTCGCTCGCCACCGACGCGACCTCGGCCCGCAGCCGCCGTCCGGCGTCGTCGGCCGGGAAGCGGGCCACGCCGATCCGCCAGCCGCCGAGTGCCAGGCTCTTGCTGAGCCCGGTGACGACGACGGTCCGGTGCGGGATGACCTCGGCCGGGCTGAGATAGGGCCGGTCGGGGTCGTGCAGCAGATCGCGGTAGATCTCGTCCGAGACCACCAGCAGATCCTCGTCCTCGGCGATCGCGCACAGCTCGCGGACCAGCTCCGGCTCGGCACAGGTACCGGTCGGATTGTCCGGGGAGGTGAGGAGGAGGATGCCGGGCCGGGCGCCGTCGAGCCGGGCCAGCCGGATCCGGTCGCGCAGCAGGGCCGGGTCGGGCACCCCGCCCGCCTCGGCCGGGATGGGGACCGTGATCGCGCGTTTGCCCGCGATCAGGACCTGGGGCCGGTAGGTGACCCAGCAGGGGTCGGCGAGCAGTACGTCACCGGGGTGGACGAGTTGCAGGGCGAGCAGCAGGGCCTTGCTGCCGGGGGCGACGATCACCTGGTCGGGGTCGGTGGGCAGCCCCCGGCGGTCGAAGTAGCCGGCGACGGCGCCGCGTACGCCCCGGTCGCCGACGACGGGCCCGTAGGCGTTGCGGTCGGCACCGGCGGTCAGCGCTTCGGCGAGCGGCGGGAAGACCGGCAGCCGGGACTCGCCGAAGCCGAGGTGGACGATGCGCTCACCGGCCGCGGCCCGTTCCGCGATCCGCTGGTCGAGGGCCAGATTGGGCGAGATGCGGGCGGAGCGGCCGGTGGACGCCGCGGTACGGCCGGGCATGGCGGATTCCCCTTTCCGGTGGTCGGTCGTTCGGGGTGCCGGGGTCGGCGGTCGGTGTCGGGCGGTCAGCCGTGGACGCCGGTGAGGGCCTGCCGGGTGGCGGCGCCGACGGCCGCGGCGATGTCGGGCGGGGTGGTCTCGTCGAGTTCGAGATGGTCGATCCAGGCGGCGGTCTCCGAGTAGTGGGCCCGGAAGGGCCGCCCCACCAGCCGGGGGTCCCGGGCCTGGAGCAGCCGGAGCTGGAAGAAACGCCCCTGAGGGGTGTCCTCGACGCCGTCCACCACGATCTTGCCGGGGGTGGTGGACATCACCGGCCCCCGGACGGTCCTGGCCAGGCCGGGCAGCTGCTGGTAGGCGGTCCGGAAGATCTCGTGGGCGCGGGCCAGCGGCACCTCGAAGTAGTGCCGGGGGCCGGTGTCGCGCTCCACGAACATGTAGTACGGCACGGCTCCCGACGCCAGTTCGCCGCGCCACAGGTCGGCCCAGACCCGGGCGGAGTCGTTCACATGGGCGATCAGCGGCGCCTGGCAGTAGATCACGGCGCCGGTGGCCCGGATCCTGGCCAGGGCCCGGCGGGCGATCGCGGTCTCCAGCTCCCGGGGATGGCTGTAGTGCGCCATCACGGCGACCGTCCGGCCGGTGGCGGTGATCTCCTCGAAGAGCCGGAGCAGATCGTCGGCGTCGGCGTCGGTGGTGAACCGCTGCGGCCAGTACGCGACGGACTTGGTGCCGATCCTGATGGTGCGGACGGTGTCCACGGCCAGCAGGGGCTCGATATGGCCGCGCAGCCGCTCCGTCGTCATGATCATCGGGTCGCCGCCGGTGAACAGGACGTCGGTGACGGCCGGATGGCGGGCGAGATGGCCGATCAGCTGCTCGGGCCCGGGGGCCGCGAAGCGGAGGTCGGCGTCGCCGATGAACTGCGCCCAGCGGAAGCAGTAGGTGCAGTACGCGTGGCAGGTCTGGCCCTGCTGCGGGAAGTAGAGGACGGTCTCGCGGTACTTGTGCTGGAGCCCGTCGAGTTCCTCGTCGGACACCTTCGGCACATTGAGCTGCTTCTGGCCGGACGGATGGGGGTTCAGCCCGGCCCGGATCCGGCGTACCTCGGCGGCGGTCTCCCGCCGCGAGCCGCGCCGCGCCAGCTCGGTGAGCAGCTCCACCTCATGGGCGGGGAGCATGCCCCGCTGGGGGAAGACCAGCTGGTAGATCGGATCCTCGGGGACCCGGTGCCAGTCGATCAGCTCGGAGAGGACGTACTCGTTCACCCGGAAGGGCAGTACCTGGGCGACGGCTCGGACGGACTCCAGCACGTCCGGCGGCAGACCGTAGCGCCCGGCGACCTCGTCGAGGTGGTGCGGGCCGAGCGCCCGGAACCTCGTACCCCCGTCCGTGGACGCGGAATTCACAACCTTGAGCAAGGACATGCCAGCCACCATCCTCCGGTCCGGATTTCCGGCCCTGTGCGGCCCGGAGGGAATTCTCGGGAATTCGGGAAAGGACCACGGGCCGAATCGAGCCTGTCCCCCGCCGTACGACGGAGACAACCCCTAGCCTTTCGGCACGGGTATCCCTCCGGGTTCTCTCAGGGCCTCTCCGGGTCTCTTCAGGTCTTTCAGGGCCTCTTCGGGTCGCGAAGGCTCTCTCCGGGGGTTTACCGGGGCGCCCGGTCCCGGCCCTTGCCGGATTCCAGCTCGTCCAGGAAATTCCGGAGCACCGAACGGCAGAGCTCCGGCTCCTCCAGATGCGGCAGATGGCTGGACTCCTCGAAGATCTCCCACCGCACATCGGGAATCAGCTCGGCGAACGGCCGTACGGTGACCTCGGTGGCCTCGTCGTAGCGGCCGGAGATCACCAGGGTCGGTACGCCGATGTCCGGCAGGACGTCCTCCACCGACAGGTCCTTGAGGGTGCCCACCACATGGAACTCGTTGGGGCCGTTCATCGTGTGGTAGACCGTCGGATCGTTGGAGAGTTCCATCAGGGACGCCACGTACTCGGGCGGCCAGGGCTTGATCCGGCACACATGGCGGTCGTTGAAGATCTGCACGGCCTGGGTGTAGGCGCGGGAGTCCGTGGTCCCGGCGGCCTCGTGGGCCCGCAGGATGGCGTCCACACCGGGTGGCAGGGCCGCCCGCAGTACCGCCATCTCCTGCCGCCACAGCCGGTACGACGCCGGGGAGTCGGCGATCACCAGTCCCCGCAGCCCGGCGGGGCGGCGGGCGGCGTGCGCGGCCGAGAGCACTCCGCCCCAGGAGTGCCCGAACAGTACGTAGTTCCCGTCGACCCCCAGGCCGGTCAGCAGATTGTCCAGCTCGGCGAGGAAGAGGTCGAGGGTCCAGAAGTCGGCGCCGGCGTCCGGCAGATGGCTGGAGGCGCCGTTGCCGAGCTGGTCGTAGTGGACCACCGTCCGGCCGGGTTCGGCGAGGGCGGCGAGATTGGTGAGGTAGTCATGGGTACTGCCGGGGCCGCCGTGGACGACGACGAGGGCGGGGGCGGCTTCGCCCGGGGTCCCTGTGCCGCCTGTGCCGCTGGTGCCTCCGGTGAGGCGGTACCAGGTGCGGTGGTCTCGGAACGGGACCCAGCCCTGGGCACGAGGTGCCACGGTCATCTCGGTCTCCGTCTCCGGGCGCTGTTCGGTACGGCCGTGCGGGGCCGCGGGTCCTCTTCTGTCTAGTCGCCGGAGCTTCGTCGGCGCAGCCCTTAAGGGGCCCCTGTTCCGTGGCGGGGCGGCGGCCGCGGAGCACCCGTCCGTTCGTCGCAGACCGCTCGCCGGGCGGGGCTTGTCGCGCGGTCCCCCGCGCCCCTACGGACTCCGGAGCGGGGCGGCTCGTCATGTGTACCCCCTATTCTCCGGGCGGGGGGCCGCCCACCGCGCGGGGGCGGCATATCGTGGGCGGACGGTGGCCCGCGCAGAGGCGGGGCGCCGGTCCGAGGGCGGGGCGGGACCCCGGTCCCGCGGTCGAGCACTCCCGGCGCTCCCGCGATCCCTCCCGCCGACCGCCCGTCACCGCTTCGCCCGAGGGGGAATCCCGTGCGCGTCATGCTGATGTCGTTTCCGACGCGAACCCATATCTACAGCCTCGCCCCGGTCGGCTGGGCGCTGCGGGCCGCCGGGCACGAGGTGCGCTATGTCGGCCAGCGGAATCCGTCGGAGATCGATCCGTTCCTCCAGACCGGTCTGGAGTGCATGTGGGTGGGCGGGGACTTCGATATCGCCCGCCATCGGCAGGCGGGCGGCAGTGTCGAGCCCGGCGAGGATCCGTTCAAGTTGTCGGAGACCCGGTCGGAGCGGCTGACCGACGAGTACGTGAAGGCCGCGTACGACACCACCGCGGGCATGATCCGCTATCTCAACCCGGACCGGATGCTCAACGAGACGCTGCGGCTGGCCCGTGAGTGGCGGCCGGATCTGATCGTCTGGGATCCGCTGATCTACACCGCCCCGCTGGTGGCGAAGGTGGTCGGCGCCGCGCAGATGCGGATGCTGTACGCGGCCGACCAGAACGCCCGGGTCCATTTCGAGTACGAGAAGCTGAAGGCCCGCAGGCCGGACGAGGACTGGCCGGATCCGCTCCGGGAGTGGATGTCGGAGTGGCTGGCCAAGCAGGGCCATGAGTTCGACGAGGAGCTGCGGTTCGGTTCGGCGTCGATCGACCCGGGCCCGGAGTGTGTGCAGTTCCCGCTGAACGTCGACTATCTGCGGGTGCGGTTCGTGCCGGTGAACCGGCCGCTGGCGATGGACCGCTGGGTGTACGAGCCGCCGGCCAGGCCCCGGGTGCTGCTGACGCTGGGGGTCTCCAACCGGCAGGTGCACGGTGAGGAGCAGGCGTCGGTGTCGGAGCTGTTGGAGGGGCTGGGCTCCCTGGACGTGGAGGTGGTGGCGACCTTCAGCCGGGAGCAGTTGCCGCCGGGGACCCGGCTGCCGGACAACGTTCGGGCCGAGGCGTTCGTCCCGATGAACGAGGTACTGGCGAGCTGTTCGGCGATCGTGCACCAGGGCGGCGGGGCGACCATCGGGAACGCCGTGGTCAACGGGGTGCCGCAGTTGCTGGTGCCGGGGACGATCTGGAGCGAGCGGGCGTCGGCGGTGGCGCAGGCCGAGCGGGGCTTCGGGCTCTATGTGGATCTGCCGGAGATCACCGCGGAGCGGATCGCCCGGGATGTGACCCGGCTGCTGGAGGAGGAGTCGTTCCGCCGGATCGCGGCGGAGGTACGGGACGAGATGCTGGCGGCCCCGACGCTGGCCGATGTCGTACCCAGGCTGGAGGCGGCGGCCGCAGCGGCGGCGACGGCGCGCTGACCGCCGCCGGGGTTCCGGCCGGTGACCCCGGGCGGCGGGGCCACCGGCCGGACGGTCCGGAGCACGGAGGCGGGGAGGGGGGGGGGGGGGGTGTGGGCCCCCAACCACCCG
>NZ_JBFADP010000117.1:0-6302 GCF_040641415.1 Streptomyces sp. NPDC020875
CCAAGTGCGTGGACGAGCGAGTCCTGCGCGCCCGCTACGACAAGGTCAAGGGCAGCGCCGTCAACCCGGTCCTGCGCGAGGGCAACTCCGACCGCCGCGCCCCCGCCTCGGTGAAGAACTACGCCAAGGCCCACCCGCACCGGATGGGCGCCTGGACGGCCGACTCCAAGACCAATGTCGCCACCATGGGCGAGAACGACTTCCGCTCCACCGAGAAGTCCGCCGTGATTGCCGAGGACGGCAGCCTGCGGATCGAGCACGTGGCCGCCGACGGCACCACCACCGTGCTCCGCGAGTCCGTGCCGGTCCTGGCGGGCGAGGTCGTCGACGCCTCCGTGATGCGCGCCGCCGCCCTGCGTACCTTCCTCACCGAGCAGATCGGCCGCGCCAAGGCCGAGGGCGTGCTGTTCTCGGTGCACCTCAAGGCCACGATGATGAAGGTCTCCGACCCGATCGTCTTCGGCCATGTCGTCCGGGCCTTCTTCCCGAAGACCTTCGCCGAGCACGGCCCGGCCCTGGCCGCCGCCGGACTCAGCCCCAACGACGGCCTCGGCACCGTCCTCAAGGGTCTGGAGACCCTGCCCGGCGGCGACGCGATCAAGGCGTCCTTCGACGCCGAGCTGGCCGAGGGCCCGGCCCTGGCGATGGTCGACTCCGACAAGGGCATCACCAACCTGCACGTACCGTCCGACGTCATCGTCGACGCCTCGATGCCGGCCATGATCCGCACCTCCGGCCACATGTGGGGCCCGGACGGCAAGGAGGCCGACACCCTGGCCGTCCTCCCGGACAGCAGCTACTCGGGCGTCTACCAGGCCGTCATCGAGGACTGCCGGGCCAACGGCGCCTTCGACCCGGCCACCATGGGCTCCGTGCCCAACGTCGGTCTGATGGCCCAGAAGGCCGAGGAGTACGGCTCCCACGACAAGACCTTCGAGATCGCCGCCGAGGGCACGGTCCGCCTGGTCGACGCCGCGGGCAATGTGGTCCTGGAGCAGCCGGTCGCCGAGGGCGACATCTTCCGCGCCTGCCAGACCAAGGACCTGCCGATCCAGGACTGGGTCAAGCTGGCCGTCACCCGCGCCCGGGCCAGCAGCACCCCGGCCGTCTTCTGGCTGGACGAGACCCGCGCCCACGACGCGCGGCTGATCGCCAAGGTCGGCGAGTACCTGGCGCAGCACGACACCGAGGGCCTGGAGATTAAGATCCTCTCCCCGGTGGAGGCCACCAAGTTCTCCCTGGAGCGGATCCGCCGCGGCGAGGACACCATCTCCGTCACCGGCAACGTCCTCCGTGACTACCTGACCGACCTCTTCCCCATCCTGGAGCTGGGCACCAGCGCCAAGATGCTCTCGGTCGTCCCGCTGATGGCGGGCGGCGGCCTCTTCGAGACCGGCGCCGGCGGCTCCGCCCCCAAGCACGTCCAGCAGCTGGTCAAGGAGAACTACCTGCGCTGGGACAGCCTGGGCGAGTTCCTCGCGCTGGCCGTCAGCTTCGAGCACCTCGCGGTCACCACGGACAACGCCCGCGCCAAGGTCCTCGGCGAGACCCTCGACCGCGCCACCGGCACCTTCCTCAACGAGGACAAGTCGCCGACCCGGCGCCTCGGCGGGATCGACAACCGCGGCAGCCACTTCTACCTGGCCCTGTACTGGGCCCGGGAGCTGGCCGCCCAGACGGACGACGCCCGGCTCGCCGAGGCGTTCGCCCCGCTCGCGAAGACGCTCTCCGAGCAGGAGGAGACCATCGTCGCCGAGCTGATCGCGGTCCAGGGCTCCCCGGCCGACATCGGCGGCTACTACCAGCCCGACCCGGCGAAGGCCGCGGCCGTGATGCGTCCGTCCGCCACGTTCAACGAGGCCATCGCCTCCCTGGGCTGACGCCGCCCGCCGGTCCCGCCGACCGGTCGAGCGTCAGTTCCGCCCCGCCCCGTCCGGCCACCGCGCCGGGCGGGGCGGACCGCGTTCCCGGCCCGGTTCAGCTCCCGTCGCCGGACCCGGACCCGGCCCCGGACCCGGGTCCCTCCTCGTCGCGCATCCGGCCGTCCTTCGTCAGCGGTGGATCCTCCAGCCGCGGCAGATAGCACCGCTGGAACAACTCCCCGCTGAAATCGCGGCGGCTGCGCACCCCCGCCTTGTCGAAGACCTTCCGCAGATGGTCCTGCACCGTGTACTCGGCGATATGCAGCCGGGCCGACATCTCCGCCGTCGACCGCCCCAGCAGCACCTGCTGCGCCACCTCCCGCTCGCGCGGCGTCAGCCCGTACGCGTCCAGCACGATCGCCGTCAGCTCCCGGGGGTGGCTCGGCGCCAGGGACACATACGTCAGCCCCTCGTCCGCGCCGACGGCGGACGCGCCGGGAGCCGGGCCGCCCGCACCGCCGCCCGGCGCCTCCCGCCAGGCGCTGAGGGTGACCCAGTGCCCGGTGACCGTGATCGCCCGGGACCGCACCTGGGTGCCCGGCGGCACGGTACGGGCCTGGTGGACCAGGGCCCCGACGGCGTACGGCAGTCTGCGCCCCGGCGCCGGATGCGCCTCCTGGACCAGCGCCAGCCAGCGTTCGGCGGTCGCCGTCGCCAGCCGTACGCCCATCCCGTCGTCCACCACCAGCAGCCCCGCCGCGTCCGGTACGTCGTCCCGGTCGATGCCCGTCAGCAGCAGCGACCGGCGCAGCGCCGTCGTCGCCGGGGCGCTCACGGCCGCCGCGAGCGCCGTGTCGGCGGCGGTGAACGGCCGGGCGTCCGCCGCCCGGCAGAGCACGAGCAGCCCCCAGGTGCGCGCGCCGTCCCGGAGCAGGATCCGTAACTCGTCCGCCATCCCCACCGGCCTCAGGACGTCGCGGTAGTAGACGCTGTCGGCGACCCGGCCGCCGGTCGACGTACTCAGCAGACTGGCCGCCGCCGACCGCCGGGCCAGCGCCCTGATGTTGTCCACGCCCTCCTGGTCGGCGTGCTCGATCTCGAAGAGCCTGGGCATCACGGAGTGGGGAAAGCCGTGCTCGTGCAGCCCGCCGGTGTCCAGCAGCGTCGACGGGTCGAGGAGTACGGCACACCACACATCGGCCGGGACGGCGGGCAGCAGCGCGTCGGCGGTGGCGCGGAGGACGTCGAGGGAGCCGGGTGTTCCCGGCTCGCCGAGCCGGCGGCGGAGCGTGTCGGTGAGCGCGACCCGGGCGGCGGGATCGGGGCCGGGGGCGCGGGCGGGAAAGCGGGTCACGCGGGCAGGTTAGGTGGACTCCCAGACATCTGGGATGGGAACGGCGGAAATCCCCGCCTACTTTGGTGTTCACGGGGGCGGCGCCCGACGGCCGTCCCCGGTGGACCCGCGCGGAACGGGGCCCCGCGCGGGGCCCTGCCGCACCACCGGGCCGGGACCGCGGGGCCCCGGCCCGGTGGCCCGGTGGCCGTCGGCGGCCGGGGTCAGGCCCCGGTGGCGCCGTCGAGCCGTTCCCGCAGCAGATCGGCGTGGCCGTTGTGGCGGGCGTACTCCTCGATCATGTGGACCAGGATCCAGCGCAGGGACACCTCCGGGTCGCCCAGGAAGGCGGCCTCCCGGCCGGAGAGGGGGCCGCTGTCGTCGAGGGACGCCCGGGCGGTCAGCTCCCGGGCCCGGTCGATCTCCGCCCGCCAGATGGCCAGGGTCTCCGCCAGGCCCCGGTCGTGGTCGAGGCCGAAGCCGTCGGCGCCGCCGTCGGCGAAGACCGGGGGCGCGTCCCGGTCGCCCGCGAAGATCTTGCGGAACCAGTTCCGCTCCACCTCGGCCAGATGCTGTACGAGGCCCAGCAGGGTCATCGCGGACGGTTCGGCCGACACGGTCCGCGCCTGTTCGTCGGTGATTCCGGCGGTCTTGAGGGCGAGGGTCTCGCGATGGAAGTCGAGCCAGCTCTCCAGCATGGCGCGTTCGTCGGCGTGCGGCGCCGGGATGGTTCGTGGATCGGATGTCGTGGTCACGACCGACACCCTGGCATACCGTCGCGCCGGGTTCACCCGGGTATCCGGGAGCCGGGTACGGGCGGCCTCCGGCCGGTCGGTCACGGCTCGTCGGCTGTGGATCGGGCGCGGCGCCGGGCCCGCCACCACAGCCCCGTACCGACCGACGACAGGGCCAGGACCATGGTCACCACCGGCCAGCGCGCATGCTCGATCCGCCACCCCACCACCAGCACGACCGCCGTCAGTACCGCCGGGACCAGCAGGGAGACCGCGGCCCTCGCGGACGCCCCGGCCAGTCCGGGGACCGTACGGTCGGGCCGGGGGGCCGGTTCCCGGAAGTAGTAGAGCGCCGCCCGGTCCGTGAGCCGGCCCGTCGCCCGGTTGTAGGAGAGCGCCATGTACGGCAGCCACACCAGCGGCGCCACCGTGCCGACCACGATCACGGCGGCCAGCAACAGCAGATTCGCCGTGGTGATAGCCGCCCTGCGGGCCCGCCCGGGGCCGTCCCGGCGGCTACCGGGCGGGGTGATCAGCCCCAGCAGCCGGGCCATCCGCAGGGTGACGCCCCAGACGGCCACGACGGCCGGTCGGCGGCGCCGCCGGAGGCGGTGCGGGCGGTGCGGGCTTTCGGCGGACCCCGGGTCCGGTCCGGTGTCGGAGGCATCGGAGGCATCAAGGGCGCCGAGGGCGGCCCCGGCCCGGTCCGTGTCCGGATAGACGCCCATCAGGACGAGGAGTTCGGCGGCCCGTTCGGGTGAGGTCGGGTCGCGCCCGTCCAGCCCGGCGAGTTCGAGCACCGTACGGGCCTGGTTGAGCAGCGCCGCGCAGAACGCCACCGGGATCAGCAGCAGAAAGGGGCCGCCGACGAAGGCGCCCTCGGCGACCGTGTTCCGCCTGCCCCGGGCCACCACCAGGGCGCGCAGTTCGGCCGGGTCCGCGTCCGGATTCCGCTCCCGGACCCGGGCCACCGACCGGTCGGCCGCGGGACCCATGTGCCGGAGGGCGAACCGGGCCAGGTGCTCCGGCAGATGCTCCGGATCGGCGAGCACCGCACGGAGCAGCGACGGGGGGAGCGCGTCCATACGGCCTCCCGTCGGTGCGGCGCCCGGGTGGGGTGGCTCCAGTCAACGACGGCCGGGTACGGGACGCATCCCGGGGTACGGAACGCGTCCCCGCGCCACGGCGAGCGTCCCGGGGACCGGTCGATCCGGGCCCGGATCACGCGGGGCGCGACGGCCGCCCCGGTGCCGTACCGATTCGTCCGGGACACGGGCAGGCCCCGGCCGCCCTGGGGTACGGGCGGGCCGGAGCCCGGGCGGCGGCTCGCGGGCCGCCGCCGTCGGGGGCCGTGTGCCGGTCGTCGCGCGCCCGCGGGCCGGGGTCCGGATCAGGTCCGGAGCCCGGCCCGGCCGCGGGCTCGGCTCAGTGGCCGCCGCCCGAGCCGACGTCCATCAGCTCGGTGAAGGTCTTCCCGCCGTCCTTCGACTCGTAGACCCCGTCCCCGGTCGCGGCGATCAGCCGCCGGGCGTCGACCGCGGTCAGCGCCTGCGGCGGTCCGCCGGGCGCGGTGCCGGTCCGGCGCCAGCTCTTTCCGCCGTCGGCGCTGACACTGATCCCGCCCTCCGGGTCGATGCCGTACAGGGCGTCGGCGGCGGTCCAGGAGAGGAAGGCCAGTACCGGCCCGGTTCCGGCGGTGAAGGTCTTCCCGCCGTCCTTGCTGACGGAGATCCCGGTCTCGGTGGTGGCGAGCACGGTGTCGGGGTCGGTGGGGCCGACCGCGATGTCGAGGGCCTTCAGCGGGCTCCGCTTCTCCCAGACTGTGCCGTCCTTGCTGACCCGGAGCAGGCCGTTGGTGCTGTCGTAGCCGTAGACGGTGTCGTGGGCGTAGTCGAGGGAGTGGAAGTCGACCTCGCCGACCAGGGAGCGCTCCTTCCAGGTGCGGCCGATGTCGGTGCTCTCGATGAGGCCGAGGTTCGAGGGCGCGTCCCGGCCGGGCGCGGGGTGGCCGCTGGCGAGGAAGGCGCCGTCCGGGCCGAGGGTGAAGCCCATGAAGTCGTCCTCGCGGTCGCCCACCAGTTGCGGGCGGCCGTCGGCGTCCGGGGTGTGGATGCCGTTGTGGGTGGCGACGTACAGCTTGCCGTCCTTCGGGTGGATCTCGACGCCGTGGATATGGCTGATGCCTGAGCCGCCGGACGCGGCCCCGGAACCGTCGCCGTCGCCGCCGCAGGCGGTGAGGGTCAGTACGAGGGCGGCCGTCGCGGCGGACAGGGTGGCGATGCGCTTGTTCATGGGGTCCTGATCAGAGGGTGGGGGAGAGGGGTCCGGCGAGGGGTCGGGCGGGTGTGCCGTACCGGGGCGGTACGGCACACC
>NZ_JBFADP010000118.1:0-6031 GCF_040641415.1 Streptomyces sp. NPDC020875
GCGGCCCCGGTAGGACCACCAGCTGTACGGACCCTCCTGGTCCGGGTGGAGGGCGCGGACCACGTCCACGTACCCCGCCTCGTCGTAGACCTTGGCGGGGAGGGGACCGACCGACCGAGCCGTCCGGCCCGATCAGGGGCGCCGCCCGCCAGTCCGCCGAGGAGAGACCGTTGCGCATGCTGATCAACGTCCCCGAGACCGTCGTCGCCGATGCCCTGCGGGGGATGGCCGCCGCCCATCCCGAGCTGACCGTGGACGTGGAGAACCGGGTGATCGTCCGGCGGGACGCGCCGGTGGCCGGGAAGGTGGCGCTGGTGTCCGGGGGCGGGTCCGGGCACGAGCCGCTGCACGGGGGGTTCGTGGGGCCCGGGATGCTCTCGGCCGCCTGTCCCGGGGAGGTCTTCACCAGCCCCGTACCCGATCAGATGGTCCGGGCGGCGGCGGCCGTGGACAGCGGGGAAGGGGTGCTGTTCGTCGTCAAGAACTACACGGGAGACGTCCTCAACTTCGAGATGGCCGCCGAACTGGCCGAGGACGAGGGCGTACGGCTGGCGAAGGTACTGGTCGACGACGACGTGGCGGTGACGGACAGTCTCTATACGGCGGGGCGGCGGGGTACCGGCGGGACCCTCTTCGTGGAGAAGATCGCGGGGGCCGCCGCCGAGGAGGGCGCGCCGCTGGAGCGGGTGGCGGCGATCGCGCGGCGGGTGAACGAGGTGTCTCGGAGTTTCGGGGTGGCGCTCGGCGCCGTGACGACCCCGGCGAAGGGCAGCCCGACGTTCGAGCTGCCCTCGGGGGAGCTGGAGCTGGGGATCGGTATCCACGGCGAGCCGGGGCGGGAGCGGCGGGCCATGATGACGTCCCGGGAGATCGCCGACTTCACGGTGGACGCCCTGATCACCGACCGGCGGCCGACCGGTCCCGTACTGCTGCTGGTGAACGGGATGGGGGCCACTCCGCTGCTGGAGCTGTACGGCTTCAACGCGGAGGTGCACCGGGCGCTCGGGGAGCGGGGTGTGCCCGTGGCCCGTACCCTCGTCGGAAACTATGTGACGTCCCTCGACATGGCGGGCTGCTCGGTG
Source organism: Streptomyces sp. NPDC020875 (assembly GCF_040641415.1). Classification (NCBI taxonomy): domain Bacteria; kingdom Bacillati; phylum Actinomycetota; class Actinomycetes; order Kitasatosporales; family Streptomycetaceae; genus Streptomyces; species Streptomyces sp. NPDC020875. Next base: position 1,083 of record NZ_JBFADP010000118.1, read on the forward strand.
ACGCTGTGCCAGGCGGACGAGGAACTGGTACGGCTCTGGGACGCGCCGGTACGGACTCCGGCGCTCCGCTGGGGCGGCTGAGGACCATCCCCGGCCGGGACCGGTTCCGCGCACCGTACGAACGACCGACGACCATCGCGTACCTCAGGAACGGACACCGCACCCGGGAGGGCCCGTGCTCGACGCCGAATTCTTCCGCCGCTGGCTCACGGCGGCCGCCGCCCTGGTCGACGAGGAGGCCGCCCGGCTCACGGAGCTGGACTCGGCGATCGGGGACGCCGATCACGGGGCCAATCTCCAGCGGGGGTTCACGGCGGTGACGGCGGCCCTCGCGGCCGGGACCCCGGCGACCCCGGGCGCCGTACTGATCACGGCGGGCAAGGAGCTGATCTCCAAGGTCGGGGGCGCGTCCGGGCCGCTGTACGGCACCCTGCTGCGGCGTACGGGCAAGGCGCTGGGCGACGCGCCCGAGGTCGCGCCGGGCGACTTCGCGGCGGCGCTGCGGGAGGGCGTCGCGGCGGTGGCGGCGCTCGGCGGGGCGCGGGCCGGGGACAAGACGATGCTGGACGCGCTGGAACCGGCGGTCGCGGTCCTCGGGGATTCCACCGACACCTTCGAGGCGGCCCGGGACGCGGCCGGGCAGGGCGCGCTGGAGACCATTCCGATGCGCGCCCGCAAGGGGCGGGCCAGCTATCTCGGGGAGCGCAGTATCGGGCACGAGGATCCGGGTGCCGCGTCGTCCGCCCTGCTGATGGCGGCGCTCGCCGGGGCGGTGCGGCCGTGAGCGGGGCGGCGGAGCCGGGGCCCGTCGGGATCGTTCTGGTCTCGCACAGCGGTCCGGTGGCCCGGGCGGCGGCCGAGCTGGCGGTGGCGCTGGCGGGCGCGGGCCCGGACGCGCCGGTCGCGGCGGCGGGCGGCACACCCGACGGGGGGCTGGGGACCAGTTCCGAGCTGATCGCGACCGCGGCGGCCTCGGTGGACCGGGGCGCGGGCGTCGCCGTACTGGTCGATCTCGGCAGCGCCGTCCTCACGGTGAAGGCGCTGCTGGCCGAGGGCGACGAACTGCCGCCGGACACCCGACTGGTCGACGCGCCGTTCCTGGAGGGCGCGATCGCCGCCGTGGTGACGGCCGCGGCCGGGGGCGATCTGGCGTCGGTGGACGCGGCGGCCGGAGAGGCGTACGGCTACCGCAAGGCGTAGGCCGTCCCCTCCGGATCCCGCCCGTACGGGCGTGCCCCGCCCGGAGCACGGGGCCGCCCGCAGCGGAGTGACGGGGCCGACCGTTCGGCGGCGCAGCGGTGGCGGGGCGGCGGACCCGCTCCTAGCGTCGGTCCCGATGGGGTGTCCGCCCCCTCGTTCCCGTCGGAAGACTTGACCATGCGTGCCGTACGACTCGCGTCGCTCACCGCCCTCGTCACCGTCGCCGGACTCGCGGTCGCGGTCCCGGCCGTCGCCGCCGTTACGCCACCGGTGCCCGCGCCCGTGCCGGGGTCGGGCACGGGAACGGGCGGTGAGGGGGGCGCGGTCACCCCGGCGGAACAGCTGACCTCGTTCACGTTCACGGTCACCCCGGCGAGCGTGGCGCCCGGCGGCGAGGTGACCCTGCGGGCGACGGAGTGTCAGGCACCGTCCGTGACGGCCTCGTCGGACGCCTTCGCCCCGGTGACCCTGACGGAGGAGCTGCCCGCCACCGCGACGGTCGCCCCGGACGCCCGGCCCGGTTCCGCGTACGACGTCACCTTCGACTGCCTGGGCGAGCGGGGCACCGCGCGGCTGCTGATCGGCACGAAGGCCACGGCCCGGGCCGGGGACACGACCGGCGGGGACACGACGGTCGACGACCCGGCCGACACCGGGCTCGTGGGCGATCCCGGGGTCGCCGAACCGGGCGGCACGAACCCCGGGTCCACCGACCCTGGCGCCTCTGACTCGGGCGTCTCGGAGCCGGGCGCCTCGGACCCCGCCGACCAGGACGGTACGACCGACACCGGCGCCCACGACGGCGCGTCGGACCACCGTACGGACACCTCCGTGAAGCCCGGCGGCGGAGTGCACGCGGGTGGGGGCGGTAGTCTGCCGGAGCCCGGGACCGAGCGGATCGCCGCCGGTTCGGCCCTGCTGACGGCCGCCGTCGCGGGCGGCGCCGCGCTCTTCGCGGTCCGCCGCCACCGGTCCGCGACCCGGGGCTGACAAACCCCTCATGCCCGCCGTCCCGCCACCCGCTCCCCCACCCGCCCATCGCCCGTCCCGGTACGGCGCGTGGTACGTACTGCTGTGCGTGCTGTTGCTCGGGGTGTTCCTGGTGCGTACGGGAACGGAGGCGGCGGACCCGGGGGCCCGGGCGGCGGACGGCGGCCCGCCCCGCCCGGCGCCGTCGGCGGCTCCCCCGGCGACCGGGGCCGCCGATCCCCCGCAGTCCCTGGCGGAGCCGCTGCCGTACGCGCCGCCACTGCGGGTCGTCGTCCCGGCGCGGCGGATCGACGCCCCGCTCCGGCGGGTGGGGCTGGATTCGGACGGCTCCATCGAGGCCCCTCCCCCGGACGACGCCGAACTCGCGGGCTGGTACACCGGGTCGGTGTCGCCCGGTGAGCGCGGCACCTCCGTCGTGGTCGGCCATGTCGATACGGAACGGGGCCCGGCCGCCTTCTACTCCCTCGGCGCCCTCGGTCCCGGCGACCGGGTCGAGGTGGTCCGCGCGGACGGCCGTACCGCCGTCTTCACCGTCTACGGAACCGAGTCGCTGCCCCGTGCCGGGTTTCCCGCCGAACGGGTGTACGCGGACGCGCCGGGGCCCGAGCTGCGGCTGATCACCTGCGGCGGGCGCTGGTCGGAGAAGTCGGGGTACGAGGAGAACGTGGTGGTCTTCGCCCGGCTGGCCGAACCGGCGGCCGGGCCGACCGGACCGGCCTGAGCCGCGGCACGTGTTCCGGCGGGCGGCGGAGCGCCGAACCCGGGCCCGGGTGGCCGGGGGCTCGCCGGGCGGTACGGCCCCGGTCCCCGGCGGCGGGCGGGTCCCGTACCGAACGGGGGTCAGATCAGCCGGGCCGCCTCGGGGATCGTCAGCTCCTCGCCCCGGCGGTACGCGCGCCGCCAGCCGTCGTCGCCCAGCGCCGCCACGACCGCGTCCTCCGCCGCCCGGCGGGTCCGCCGCTCGTCGTGGAAGGGCTGGAAGCCGATGGTGCCGCCGCGCGGGTTGCGGCCCGTGCCGTCGTAGGCGGCGAGCAGCCGGGCCCCGTCGGCCGCGTCCCCCAGATGCGCCATCGCCCAGGCCGCGCAGAGGAAGAGGTCAGCCGTCTGCCGGGTGGTGAAGTGGCCGAGGCCCTCGAAGTGCCGGACCGCCTCCCGGATCCGCGCCCTGGCGCGGGCGTACTCCCCGTCCCGGCAGTCGAGCCAGGCCCGCATCCCGCCGAGCAGGCCCCGGAAGAGCTGCGAGGCGTCTGTGCTGAGCCGCCGTTCCATCGAGTCGAGTTCGGCCCGGGCGAGCCCGGTGCGTCCGGTGTCGCCGTAGTGCCGGGCGAGCAGCATATGCGGGACGCCGAGGAAGTCGGCGTCCTCGGTCTCCCGGCGGGACTCCCGCGCGGCGTTCAGCAACTCGGCCTCCGCGGCCTCCCGTTCCGGGCCCTCGGCGACCGTACGCAGCCGCAGGAAGACCAGCCGGGCCCGGTAGACGGAGGTCTGGGCGGGTGAGCCGGTACGGGCGAAGACCCGGAGGGCGGCGGCGTAGTCGGCGGCGGCCTCGTCGTCCCGGCCGCGCCACTCGTGGTGCTCGCCGCGGGCCGCGTGGGACTCGGCGATCCCCCAGTCGTCACCGGTCGACTCGAACAGGGCGAGAGCCAGATCGGCGTCGTGGTCGTGGTCGTGGTCCTGGTCGTCCGGGGGCGGCGGGGCGGCACCGCCGTCCTGCGGTCCGGTGTTGTGGCCGCGCAGCCGGGCCCGCATCAGCAGTACGAAGGCGAGATCCCAGTCGTCGGCCGTGCCCCGGGCGTGGTGCCGCTCGCAGTCGGCGACGATGGCGTCGGCGGTCTGGTCGAGGCCGGGGTAGCCGCCGGTGATCAGCCGGCAGAAGTACCACATGGCGGCGGGCTGGCGGCAGAGCTGCGGCAGTCCGGGGGTGTAGGCGGCGACGATCCGCCGGAGCCGTTCCACGGCCTCCGGGTTGTTCATGGCCATGCCGTCGGCTCCCCCGGCCGCGAGGGCCGTCAGCCGGACCCCGCGGCGCGCCTCCCAGAGTTCGGGCTCGGGCCAGGGCGGCGGGGTGGCGGTGGAGCGGGCGGGGACGGGGTCGGCGCAGCGGACGGGGCGTGCGAAGGGGTCGGGGCCGAGCGCGGCGACCGCCGGGGCCCAGATACGGGCGTCGGTCGCGTAGGACCGCAACTGCCAGTACCAGCCCAGGGAGAGGACGAGGCAGATGCCGTCCTGTTCCTCGCCCCGGTCGACCGCGGTCCGCAGCGCCCGACGGAAGTTGCCCAGTTCGCTGTCGAACTGGGCCAGCCGGACGGCGCTTCCGGCCCGGCGCAGATCGGGCTCGCCGACCCGGGCGAGTTCGCGGTAGACCCGCAGATGGCGGAGTTCGGTCGCGGCGCGCTCCCCGGCGGCGTCGAGGCGTTCGGCGGCGTAGTCGGCGACGGTCTCCAGGAGGCGGTAGCGCATACCGCCCCCGTCGCCGGGCGCGGCGACCACCAGCGATTTGTCGACCAGGGCGGCGAGGGCGGTGAAGACATCGGGTCCGCCCGTACCGTCGCGGACGGCTGTGCCGTCGGGGCCGGTGTCGCCGCCGCAGACCGCTTCGGCCTCGGACAGGGCACAGCCGCCGGCGAAGACGGAGAGCCGGCGCAGGACGGTGCGTTCGTCCTCGTCGAGGAGGTCCCAGGACCAGTCGACCACCGCCCGCAGCGTCTGCTGACGCGGCAACACCGTCCGCGCCCCACCCCTCAGCAACCGGAACCGGT
>NZ_JBFADP010000119.1:0-5492 GCF_040641415.1 Streptomyces sp. NPDC020875
GGCGAGCACCCGGGAGACGGCGAGGGACGTCGTCGGGCCGTGCGGCCGGCGGTAGTCGACGGGGACGGTGAGGGTGGCGCACTGCTGCGTCGGAGCCGGAGTTCACCCGAACGGCCGACATCCGCATGCGTGCCGGGCCGTCCGCTCCTTCACTGGCCCTGTACGCGCTCAGCGCCGGAAGGAGACGTACGACATGAACCGTTCCAGACAACGGCCCGGGCATCGACCCGAACCGGGGCCCGGGCATCGACCCGAACCGGGGCCCTGGCGGCGGCCCGCCCTCAGCGCGGCCGTGGCGGCCCTCACCGCCGGTGCGCTGGCCATCGGCGTGACCTCCTGCGACAGCGACAGCAGCCCGTCGTCCGTGGTCTCCGGCGCGGCATCGGCCGCCGCCTCGGCGGCGGCGTCCGTCGGCGCGGAGGCCACGGCCGCGATCGCCTCGGCGACCTCGGCCGCCGGGGACAAGCTGGACCAGATCAAGGACGGGGTGGACGTCAAGGGCGACGTCACCCTCGCGGCCCCCGCCACGAAGGACGGCTACAGCACTGTCGACATCACGGTCCGCAACACCGCCGACTCCGCGAAATCCTTCGGGATCAAGGTCGACTACAAGGACGCGAGCGGCAATCTGCTCGACACGGTCGTGGTCACCATCTCCGACGTGCCCGCGAACGGCACCAAGTCCGCGACGGCCAAGAGCAACCGCAAGCTGACCGGTGACGTACGGACCGACGTCGCCCAGGCCCTGCGCTACTGACCGGGCCCCGCTGCCGGATTCCGCGGGATATACCGCAGGACTCCGCGACTCCGCAGAACTCGTGTAACTGGCGTCCCGTGAACGGAGCCGACGATGGACGACTACCCGCTGCTCAACCTCTTCTGGACCATGCTCTGGTTCTTCCTCTGGATCATGTGGCTGTTCCTGCTCTTCAAGGTCATCACCGACCTCTTCAGGGACCACGCCCTCAACGGCTGGGCCAAGGCGGGCTGGATGATCCTGGTGATCCTCCTCCCCTTCCTCGGCGTACTGCTCTACGTGATCTTCCGGGGCCGCGCCATGGGCGAACGGGAGGTCTCCGCGGCCCAGGAACGCGAGGCCGCCTTCAAGTCGTACATCCGCAAGACCGCCGGTGAGGGCGGCGGCGGGCCGGGCGGCGATGTCGACCAGCTGGCCCGGCTGCACGATCTGAAGGAGAAGGGCGCGATCACCGAGGACGAGTACCAGCAGGCGAAGGCGAAGATCCTGGCCTGACGCCCCCCGGTCGGGCGGCGGCGGCCGGGGCAGCGGGGGAGGAGTAGGGGTGGTCCCCGCCGTCCCCCGATCGGCGGGGACCCTCCCGGTTCGGCGGGCCCCCGGGCCGGACCGGTCCGCGTCCCGGTCCGGCCGGGTCGAGTCTGCTCCGGCACCCGCCGACCGCGCCAGAGCCCGCGGCACAATGGGGCGACCCCGGGAACCCCACCCTTCTGACCTGCGACGACACCGGTTGGGACGGGGTGGGCGAGGGATGGGACGGGACGGGACGGACAGTCCCTACGGCTCTGGCGGTACCCGTGTTTGACTGTTCGGGTCGTCCTGATCGCCATGGACGTTGAGCTGTTGGGGGATTGTGCGTCATGCGCCCGCGTTGGAAGGCCCTGCCCGAGGGAACCGATCCGAGGATCATCCGGTTCGTCGCGGAGCTGCGCGGACTCAAGGACCACCACGGTCTCGACATGGCCGCCCTGGCGAAACGCACCGGCTACAGCACATCCTCCTGGGACCGCTATCTCCACGGCCGCTCCCCGGCGCCCGCGGCGGCGGTCGAGGCGCTGGCCCGGCTCACCGGGACGGCGCCGGAACCCCTGCTCGTCCTCCGTGAACTCGCGGTGGAGGCATACGAGTCGACGGCGACGGCCGAGGACCGCCCCGACAGGTATACAGCCACGGACACCGATCCGGACGCGGATAGGGGTACGGATACGGGTACGGGTTCGGCGCCGAGTACGGCTCCGGTACCGGGTACGGCTCCGGCACCGGACGGGGACCTCGCGGCGGACGGCGGGACGGCAGACGGGACGGTCGGCGGGGCGGCGGACGGCGGGGTGACCGGCGGGGCGGTCCGGCCGGTGGTGGTCACGGGCCCCAACCCCTGGCTCGTCGCCGCCCTCTCCAGCACTCTGACGGCCCTGCTCACCCTGGGCACCCTCTTCCTGATCGCCCCCTGGGAACGCGAAGAGACCCCGGCCGCCGCGCCCGCCGCACCGGCCCCGGCGGCGCCCGCCGACATCCACCCCCGGCTCGGCGAGTTCGTCTTCACGGCGGGCCGGGTCCGCGCCTGCGACGTCCGCCGCGAACCGGACGGACGGCTCTACGCGGGCTACAGCCGCACCCACACCGAACTCATCGAGAAGTACTCCACCCGCTGGTCCGTGGTCGAGGCCCAGTGCCTGCTCGACCACCACGGCGTCGAACCGGGCCCGGCGGACGGCGCCTTCGGCAGCGGCACCCAACGCGCCGTCGAACGGATCCAGGACCGGGGCCGGATCGCCGTCGACGGCGTCGTAGGCCCGGACACCTGGAAGGTCCTGCGCCGATGAGCGCCGCCCGCCCCGACGAGGGCGGCGGCCCGCCCCCCGAATCCGTCAAACTCGCCGCCGAACTGCGGGAACTGCGGACCGCGACGGGCCTGAGCCTGGTCGCGCTCGCCGCGAAGTCCCCGTACAGCAAGTCCTCCTGGGAGCGCTATCTCAACGGCAAGGTGCTGCCGCCCCGGGCCGCCGTCGAGGCCCTCTGCGCCCTCGCGGGCGAGCGCCCGGAGCGCGCGATCGCACTCTGGCGGCTCGCCGACGCCGCCGTGAACCGACGCGGGGCCGCCGGGACGCGACCCGCTGCCGCGCCCCCGGCTGCGCAGCCGACACCGGCTGTGGGAACGGCGGTTACGGCTCCGAAGGCCGTATCGCCGTCGACATCGCCGCTGCCGTCACCGCCGGAACAGCACCAGTACCGGTACCGGCGTCGGTCCGCCCCGCTCGTGGCCGTACTCGGCTGCGTACTCGCCGCCGCGACCGCCGGAGTCCTCTTCCTCGCCGGGGACCGGGCCGAAGACGGTCGGCGCACCGGGAGCGGGACCGGGCCGGAAGCCGTCGGCCGTACGGCCCCGGGACCGCGACCGGCACCCGGACCGGCCTGTCACGGCACCGCCTGTACCGGTACGAATCCGGAGTCGGCCCGCTGCGCGACGGCACACGCCCCGCCCGTCACCCTGGCGGAACGGGACTTCGGCGCGGGCGCGGTGCTGAAGGTCCGCCGCTCGGTGGTCTGCGAAACGGTCTGGGCCAGACTCGACCGGGGCAGGGAGGGCGACCGGGTGGAGATCTCCGTGGTAGACGGCGAACCTCAACGTGCCGATGTGCATGACCGGTTCGACGCGATCGCGTCCGTCTCGACGCCGATGGTGGCCGTCCCGGAGGGGGACCCGGACCAGGTCCGGGTCTGTCTGATCAGGGCCGGTGCCCGGGACTGTCTCGTACTTCCGTGACTCGTGGGGCGGTCCGCCCGGGGTCCGAGGTCTGAGGCTTGCTCAGTGCCAGTCGAGATGGCGGGCGGAGTCGCAGAGTTCCACCACGAGTTCGCCCGCGTCGAGCCCCGTACCGGCAACCGGGCGGACCCGTGCGCCGACCCACACCAGATGGGGCGCCGCGCCCACGACGCGGCAGCGGAACATAAAGCCCTCGGGGAAGCGGATGAGGGATTCGTTCCTGGCCACCCGGGTGTAGCGGTGGACCACGGCGGAGCGGATGACGACGCCCTCACCCGTACTGCGCTCCTCCTCCAGATCACTGGAGGCACAGACGGGACAGAGGAGTCTGCGGAAGGACGCGGTGCCGCACCAGCGGCAGCGCTGATAGGTCAGACCGCTCTCCTGGGCCGCTTCATCCACTCCCACGGCGAGACTGTCGGTTCCGGGCTGGGACATGAGACGACCCCCTGCACTCGACGGCTCGGGCTGCCTGGCTGGCGCCTCAGCACCATATGGCACTCAGTGCCGAGGTGTATAGGTACTGGGTGCCAGTTTCTGTACGGAGCGTCGACCGGGTATCAACGTTTCGTACGGCCCCGATGCCGGACGCGCCCCAGGTCGGGGGCCGCGGGGCGGCCGGTCACGGGGTGGTGGGGGCCGAAGTGCCGAGGGCCGCCTCGATGCCCTGCACCACCCGCCAGACCGGAGTCCCCTTGCGGGCGACCATGACGACCACCTCGCCGTCCCCGCCGGGCAGGGCCGGGACCGTGGTGACCTCCGGGGCGGACGCGGACGCCGTCGCGGGGGCGGTCGCGACCGAGGCGGCGTAACCCGGGGTCGCGGGAAGGGGGGCGGGAAGGGGCGCGGGCCCGGTGACCGCCGGGGTGCCCCAGACGTCCCGGACGAGGGAGAGCGCGTGGTCGACGGCGGCTTCGGCGTCCCCGGCACCGCCCGACCGCAGCCAGGACCGCAGCGCGTTGTTGTGCGCCGCGACCACGGCGGACGCGATCACCTCGGCGCGCAGCGAGCCGTCCGGGGTCTCGGGGCCGCGGGCCCGCAGATGGTTGGCGAGGGTGCGCTCGTACCGCCGGACGACGGAGAGTTCATACGTCCGCAGCCCCGGCACCTCGCGGGTGAGCCGGTAGCGCCGGACGGAGAAGTCCGGCTTGGCCGCGTACATCCGCATCACGATCCGGGCGGCGTCGCAGACGGTGCCGACGGGGTCGGGCGAGTCCGTGTTGGCCGCCAGATAGGCGGTCATCTCGGTCAGGCAGCCCTCGTGGTCCGGGAAGACCACGTCTTCCTTGGAGGGGAAGTAGCGGAAGAACGACCGGCGTCCGACGCCCGCGCGCGCGACGATCTCGTCCACCGTGGTCCGCTCGAACCCCCGCTCCAGGAAGAGTTCGAAGGCGGCCTCGGCGAGCGCCTCCCGCATGGGCACTTCGGCATTCCGTCGCTTGCGCACCTCAGTCATGGCGGGAACGTAACACCGGAAGGGCGGTTTTGGCACTGGGTACCTTTACAGAGGGTACTTGGTGCCATAGCCTCGATCGGACAAAACCTCCATCGGCAGGAGTCAGGAGCACCGTCGTGAGCTTGAGGATCGTTGTCTGTGTGAAGTATGTGCCCGATGCGAGTGGTGATCGGGGGTTCGCGGATGATCTGACGGTGGATCGTGAGGGTGTGGACGGTCTGTTGTCGGAGCTGGACGAGTACGCGGTGGAGCAGGCGCTGCGGATCGCGGAGGCTGCTGACGGGGATGCGTCGGTGACGGTGCTGACGGTGGGTCCTGAGGATGCGCGGGAGGCGGTGCGCAAGGCGTTGTCGATGGGTGCGGACGCGGGGGTTCATGTCGAGGACGACGGCATCCGTGGTTCGGATGTGATGGGGACGTCGCTGGTGGTGGCGTCGGCGGTGGAGAAGGCCGGGTTCGATCTGGTGGTGTGCGGGATGGCGTCGACGGACGGCGTGATGGGTGTCCTGCCGGCGTTG
>NZ_JBFADP010000120.1:0-5126 GCF_040641415.1 Streptomyces sp. NPDC020875
GGCGAGGGCCGTAAGACCACCGCCCTCAAGGTCAGCCATGCCTTCCACTCGCCGCATATGGACGGCGTACTCGAAGAGTTCCGTACGGTGCTCCGGACACTGACGTTCCGTCCGCCGACGCTGCCCGTCGTCTCCAATGTCACCGGGGAACCGGCCACGGCCGAGCAACTCTGCTCCCCGGACTACTGGGTTCGGCACATCCGCGAAGCCGTCCGCTTCCACGACGGCGTCCGCACCCTCGCGGCCCGTGGAGTCGGCGACTTCGTCGAACTCGGCCCCGACGGCGTTCTCAGCGCCCTCGTGCCCCGCTGCCTCGACCACGAACCCGGCGCCGTCGTACCCCTGCTGCGCCGCGACCGCTCCGAGCCCCGTACCGTCGCCGCCGCCCGCGGCGCACTGCACGCCCGGGGCACGGCACTCGACTGGTCCGCCGTCCATCCGGGCGCCCGCCGGATCGAACTGCCCACCTACGCCTTCCGCCGCGACCGCTACTGGATCGAGCCGCCCGCCCGGCACGGCGACACCGCCGCCCTGGGACTGACCGCGGCCGACCACCCGCTGCTGGCGGCCGTGATCGCCCCGGCCGACGGCGACGACACCCTGCTCACCGGCCGGATCGCGATCCGTACCCACCCCTGGCTCGCCGACCACACCATCGGGGACACGGCCGTCCTGGCCCCCGCCGCCCTGCTGGAACTCGCGATCCGCGCCGGGGACGAGACCGGTGCCACCGTCGTCCGCGAACTGACCGCGACGACCCCCTTCCCGCTGCCCGAGAGCGGCGGCGTTCAACTCCGGGTAACCGTCGGCCCGGCCGACGGCTCCGGAGACCGGACCGTCGCCGTCCACGCCCGGCCGGAAGCCGGTGAGACGCCCTGGACGCACTGCGCCAGGGGAGTTCTCGGCGGCGGTACGGAGGCCGCCCCCGTCCTCCGTACCGCCTCCGGGGACAGCGCCACCGCCGGTACCGGCACCACCACCATCGCCCTCACCGACGAACGGACCGCCGAGGCCGTACGGTACGGACTCCACCCCGCCCTGCTGGCCGCCGCGCTGCCCGCCCGCCGTACGGCCGGACGGCCCGGGACCGTCGCCGTACCCGCCCACTGGCGCGGGGTACGCCTGCACGCCGGCGGCGCGGCCTCGGTCCGGGTCGCGACCGCCGAGGTGCCCCCGGCCCCCGGAACCGACGAACCCGCGGTGGCGCTCACCCTCGCCGACGAACACGGCGAACCCGTACTCACCGCCGATGCGGTCACCTTCCGCGAACTCTCCGAGGACGCGCTCGGCCCCGGAACGAGCCGGAACGGCATCGCGCCCGGTACCGAACTCCACACCCTCGAATGGATCCCGGTCGGGACCGTCCCCGGGGACGAGACGCCCCACTGGGGCACCCTCGACCTCGATCTGGCCGGTATCACCCGGTACACGGGACTGGCCGACGCGGCCGACGCCGTCGAGGCGGGTACCCGGATCGACTGGCTGCTCGTCCCCTGGCGGCCCGGCACCGCGACCGAGGTGACCGCCGCCGCCCGCGAGGCGGCCGGAAAGGCGCTCGGCCTGGCCCGTGAACTCGCCGTCGAGGAACGGCTCCACGGCACCCGGCTGCTCGTCCTCCTGCCCGACCCGGCCACGGCGGAGGAGACCGCCACCGGCGAGGCCGGGACCGGGGAGACGGCGACCGGCGAGACGACGGCGACCGCCCTGGCCTACGCCGCCGTACGCGGACTCCTGCGCTCCGCCCAGGCCGAGACCGGCGGCCGGATCGTCCTCTGCGCCGCCGACCCGGCCGCCGTACCACCGGCCGAACTCGCCGCCGCCCTGAGGACCGGGGAATCCGAACTCGCCCACCGCGACGGCCGCTTCACCGCACCCCGGCTGCGCCCCGCGACCCGTACGACCGAAGCGGGAGCAACCGGTCACCGGCCCGCCTTCGACAAGGGCACCGTCCTCGTCACCGGCGGCCCCGGCGGACTCACCGGACCCCTCGTCCGCGAACTCGTCACCGCCCACGGCGCGACCCGGCTCCTGCTCACCGCCCCCACCGAGTCCGGTACGGCGGACCTCACACCGCTCGCCGCCGAACTCACCGCCCTCGGCGCCGAGGCCACCGTCGCGCACTGCGACCCCGCCGACCCGGCGGCCCTGGCCGGAACACTGGCGGCCGTACCGGCCGAACACCCCCTGCGGGCGGTCGTCCACCTCCCCTCCTTCCGCGACGACGCCCCGGTGACGGCCCTCACCGCCGAACGGCTCGACGCCATGCTGACCGCCACCGCCGACGGCGCCTGGCACCTGCACCGGCTCACCCGGGACCTCGACCTGTCGGCCTTCGTCATCGGCCACTCCACCGCCGGACTCCTCGGCGCGCCGGGACGGGCCCACGGCGCCGCCGCCGCGGCCTTCCTCGACCGGCTCGCCCGGCACCGCGCCGCCCTGGGGCTGCCCGCCACGGCGCTCCTCCGCCCGCCCGGACAGCCCGACGACGACGCCCCGGCACCGGCCGGACGCGGCGCCCACGACTGGTTCCGCCCCCGGACCGGAGCCGACACCGCCGCCGCCTTCGACACCGCCGCCGGCCTCGGCCGGACCGTCCTGGTCCATGCCTCCGTCGACCGGTCGGCACTGCCCGAACAGGTGCCGTCCGCCCTCCGGGACCTGCGGCGCGCACCCGCCCGGCGGAGCGTCCGGACCGCCGAACCCGCAGACTCGCTCCAGGACCGGCTGGCCGGCCTCGACCCCGCCGCACGGCAGGCCCACGTCCTCGGGATCGTCCGCGCCGAGGTCGCGGCCGTCCTCGGCCACGCCGACCCGTACGCCGTCGGCGTCCGCAGCGAGTTCCAGGAACTGGGCTTCGACTCCCTCACCGCGATGGAGCTGCGCAACCGGCTCGGCACGGCGGTGGGGCTCGGACTCCCCGCCACCCTGGTCTTCGACCATCCGACCCCGGAGGCCCTCACCGCCCATCTGCTGACCCTGGTCGCACCCGGCGGCGCGCCCACCGCGGGCCGGCTGCTGGCCGAACTGGACCGGCTCGACGCCGAACTGGAGGAGCTCGCCGACGACCAGCGGCACCGCGACGTCCTCCACCGGCGGCTGCGGGCGATGGCCGCCCGGTTCGCCGCACCCACCACGACCGAGGACGACCGGGAGGCGGCCGCCGACCGGATCGCCTCGGCGTCGGTGGACGAGATGTTCGACCTGATCGACACGGAGCTGGGCCGCACCCGGCGCTGACCGGATGCCGGGGACCCGACCGTCCCCGGCACCGCATTCACGTACGTACGCATGGGGGGATGGCGCGATGTCCGAAGCGGAGACCACGGCGACCACGGGCGGGACCACGGCCGGAGCGGCGGCGACCAGGGAAGAGAAGCTGGTCGAGTATCTGAAATGGGTCACCGCCGATCTGCAGGAGACCCGGCGGCGGCTGGCCGAGGCGGAAGCCGCCGACGAGGAGCCGGTGGTGATCGTCGGGATGGCCTGCCGCTACCCCGGCGGAGTGGCGTCCCCGGCCGATCTGTGGCGGCTGGTGGACGACGGCGTCGACGCCATCACCGATCCCCCCACCGACCGTGAGTGGGATCTGGAGCGGCTGAACGAGAAGTGCTACTCGACCCGCTCCGGCTTCCTGACCGACGCCCCTCTCTTCGACGCCGGCTTCTTCGGGATCTCCCCGCGCGAGGCGCTGGCGATGGACCCCCAGCAGCGGGTGCTGATGGAGACCTCCTGGGAGCTGTTCGAACACGCCGGGATCGACGTCACCACCTTGAAGGGCAGCAGTACCGGGGTCTTCGTCGGCATCGTGGAGGAGAGCTACCACGGGCTCAACGTGCCCGAGGAGCTCGAGGGCTTTCTGATGACCAGCAAGCTGAGCAGTGTCGCCTCCGGCCGGATGGCGTACACCTACGGCTTCGAGGGCCCGGCCGTCTCCCTGGACACCGCCTGCTCGTCGTCGCTGGTGGCGCTGCATCTGGCGATCCGGTCGATCAGGTCGGGGGAGTCGACCCTGGCCGTCGCGGGCGGGGTGACCATCCACGCCGACCCCGGCGGACACATCGACTTCGCCAAACAGCGCGGCCTGGCCGCCGACGGCCGGTGCAAGTCCTTCGCCGCCGCCGCCGACGGCACCTCCTGGGCCGAGGGCGCCGGTCTCGTCCTGGTCGAACGGCTCTCCGACGCCCGCCGCCTCGGCCACCGGATCCACGCCGTGATCCGGGGCTCCGCCGTCAACCAGGACGGGGCGTCCAACGGGCTCGCCGCCCCCAGCGGCCCCGCGCAGGAGCGGGTGATCCGGCAGGCGCTGGCCGACGCCGGACTCGGCGCCGCCGATGTCGACCTGGTGGAGGCGCACGGTACGGGCACCACCCTCGGCGACCCGATCGAGGCCCGCGCGCTGCTGGCCACCTACGGGCAGGGCAGGCGGCCGGAGAACCCGCTGATGCTGGGCTCGCTGAAGTCCAATATCGGCCACAGCGTCGCCGCCGCCGGGGTCGGCGGGGTGATCAAGGTGATCGAGGCGATGCGCCATCGGCGGATGCCCCGCACCCTGCATGTGGACGCGCCGACACCCGAGGTGGACTGGGACTCCGGCGCCGTGGAACTGCTCACCGACGCCAGGGAGTGGCCGCGCGGGGAGAAGCCGCGCCGGGCCGGGGTCTCCTCGTTCGGGGTGAGCGGGACGAACTGCCATGTCCTGCTGGAGGAGCCGGAGGCGGAGCCGCAGGAGGAGCCCGATGCCGATACCGGCGCCGGTGGTGTGGTGGGCGGCGGTGTGGTGCCGCTGGTGGTGTCGGGCGGTTCACCCGGTGGTCTGAAGGGTGTGGCGGCCGGTCTGCTGCCGCTGGTCGAGAACGGGGCGGAGCCGCGCGATATCGCGGGCGAGTTGGTGAGTTCGCGGGCGGTACTCGGCTGGCGCGGGGTCGCCGTGGGGTCGGACCGGGACGAATTGACGGCGAATCTGGGCGTACTGGCGAGTGGCGGTTCGGGGCCGGGCGCTTTCATCGGATCGGGTCCGGTTTCCGAGCCGGACCGGGTGGTGTTTGTGTTTCCGGGGCAGGGTCATCAGTGGGCGGGGATGGCTGTGGGGTTGTTGGATTCTTCGGTGGTGTTCGCGGAGCGGTTGG
>NZ_JBFADP010000121.1:0-4802 GCF_040641415.1 Streptomyces sp. NPDC020875
GGAACGACTGATCGCCCAACTGGACCAAGCCGCGCAGCTTGGCGAGCTTCTGTTCCTTGGTAACGGCAGCGGACGTCGCGGTCCCCGCAGTCTTCGGCCGGTGCGGCGTCCCGGCCGACGTCGCCGTCCGGTTCCCCGGGGTCGGGGAAGGCCCGCAGCCGGGCGTCCGGATCGATCCACCGCACCGACGGCGCGTCGAGGCACGCCTCCGCGTGCGACACATGGCCGCGCCGCCCGGCGGGCATCGGCTGCGGGTCGCGGATCAGGGCGTCCGGCGGCAGCCCGCAGGCGAACAGCAGCTCGGCCGTCTCGTGGACGAACCCGGGCGGACCGCAGAGATAGACGCTCTCGTCGGCCCAGTCCCGGCGGGCCCGCAGATGCTCGTGGAGCCGCTCGGCCGCCCGGATCAGGCCCTCGCCCCGCTCCTCGTACCACCAGTAGGCGCTCAGCCACGGCCGGTCGCGCAGCAGACCGTCCAGGAACGCCCCGTCGTAGAAGTGGGCCTCACCGCTGGCGACCGCGTCCACCCGGATCCGGGGCGCGGGGCGGCGGCGCAGCAGTTCCGCGAGGACCGGCTTGACCGGCGCCCAGCCCGTACCGGCGGCGATCAGCGTGACGGCGGGCGTACCGGGCGCCGGGGCGAGCGCCGAACCCGACGCCGGGCCGAGCCGGAGCCGCTGTCCGGGCCGGGTCGCGTCGCACAGCACCCGGCTGAGCCGCCCGCCGGGCACCCGGCCCACATGGAACTCCAGGACGCGTTCCCGCTCGGCCGCGCCCGCGGGGGTCGGCCGGAACACCCCCGCCAGGGAGTAGGGCCGCCACACCCCGGGCAGATCCTGGTGCTCCAGGGTGGCGTACTGCCCCGGCAGCCAGGGGTAGGGGGTCCGGACGGCGGCCCGGATCACGGCGGTGTGATCGCCGTGCAGCCGGTGGGTGAGGACCGTCGCCTCCCAGCAGACGGTCTCCCGGGCCGCGGCGGAGCGGCGGGCCCCGGCCGTCATATGGGCGGCGACCCCCTCGTACGTCCGCAGCCAGGCGGCCTCGGTCCGGGGGTCCCAGGTGGCCTGGGAATGATGGCGGAGGGCGGCGACCAGACTGGCGCCGACCGCCGGATAGTCCGCGTCCGCCACCCCGAATCTGCGGTGGTCGCGGCCGAGCCGTTCCAGCCGGGCGGGCAGGCCGGGATGGGTCAGATGCTCCACGACATGGACCAGGGCCGAGAACATCCGGTCGTACTGGTCGTCCATCACCTCGGGAAACAGGGACCGCAGATGGGGATGGCGGCTGAACAAATGGGCGTAGAAGTAGCGGATCACATGCCCCGAGCGGCGTCTGACCCGCTCCAGGCTGGTCCGGACGGCGGCGATATCGCCCTCGCCGCCCGGTAACACCGCGCCTCGGCGGCCCGGTGCGCCGGGTGACGTCGAGGACGTCCCGGCTCCTTCGGCCCGGCCGCCGGGCCCGGCGTTGTCGTCGTCCATGTGGTTCCCCCCGGGGCCGCACGTCGCACGCCGCCCGGTGCGCGCGGGCGGCACCGGGCCAGCGCACCGTATCAACCCCGGGGCCGACAGGGGCCGTTGAACGCTGGATTTGTTTCGGCCGGGACGGAATCGATACACCCGGCGGCCCTCCGGTACGTCAAGCCGGTTACCCGCCGAAGCCGACCGGTTCCCGCGCCGAGGCGGCGGGTACCGGCCGGTGGCCGGAACCGGATTCGACGGGGTGACTCAGATGCCCTGCCACGCGGGCTTCGCCGCGTAGGTGGCGCGGAAGTAGTCGCCGAGCTTGAGCCGGGACGCCGCGGCCTCGTCCGCCACGATCGTGGCGTGCGGGTGGAGCTGGAGGGCGGAGGCGGGCACCAGGGCCGAGAGGGGCCCCTCGACGGCCTGGGCCACGGCGTCGGCCTTGGCCTCGCCGGTCGCCAGCAGCACCAGGTGGCGGGCCTCCAGGATGGTGCCGATGCCCTGGGTGATCACATGGTGGGGCACCTCGTCGACGCTGTCGAAGAAGCGCGCGTTGTCCTTGCGGGTCTGCTCGGTCAGCGTCTTGATCCGGGTCCGGGACGCCAGCGACGAGCAGGGCTCGTTGAAGCCGATATGGCCGTCGGTGCCGATGCCCAGCAGCTGGAGGTCCACCCCGCCCGCCTCGGTCAGCGCCCGGTCGTAGGCGGCACAGGCGGCCGCCACGTCGTCGGCGGCGCCGTCGGGGCCGATGAAGGAGGACTCGGGCAGCCCCAGCGGCTCCACGACCTCCCGCAGCACCACCGAACGGTAGGACTCGGGGTGGCCCGCGGGCAGGCCGACGTACTCGTCCAGCTGGCATATCCGCGCCTCGGACATCGCCACCTCGCCCGCCCGGACCTTGGCCGCCAGGGCCTGGTAGACGGGCAGCGGGGTGGACCCGGTGGCGACCCCCAGAAGGGCGTCGGGCTTCCGCCGCAGCAGGGCGGCCATGGCCTCGGCGATCAGTTCGCCGCCGGCGGCGGCATCCGGAACGATGACAACTTCCACGGAAGTCCCTGTCTGTGTGTGCGCACGCTGGGTGGCAGTCGGTCGGCGCAATGGTGTAGACCAATCTACCGGGTGTGAGGGCGTGCTGTCGCGTATCCCGCGCGAAAGCCGCCAGGTCACGAAGGTCACCGGTCAGGGACCCGCCACGACTTCCGCGAACGCGTCCCGGACCCCGACCGGCACTCCGCCCGGGCCAGGTCCCCGGCCCGGCCCGGGGACCTGCCGCCCCGGGGCCTCGTCCGGACCGCCGCGCCCGTCAGCCGCCCGTACGGGGCAGCTCCTCGTAGAACCCCCGCAGAGCCGGGTAGTACGCCGAGAACGAGGGCAGCGGCACACCGGCGAACGACGCCGTGAACATGTCCAGGTAGTACTCCCAGCCGGGGCCGGTCTCCCCGAGCCCCGCCACCGGTCCCGCGGGCAGCAGATGGCGCAGCTCCACCGAGGTCCGGCCGCCTCCGGAGGACAGCAGGAACTCCAGCCGCCAGGACTCGGCCGCCGGGTCCGTCGCCACCAGCAGCCGCCGGGGCGGCTCGCACACCTCGATGACGAGCGGGCTCCACCCCGCCTCCTCCTCGAAGGCCGTACGCACCTCCACCGTCGCGCCGGGCCCCGGCTCGCCCCGCCACGGACCGAACCAGAGCGCCGTCCGCGCCGGGTCCGTCAGATGCGCCCAGACGTCCTTTGGCGGCGCGGTCAGCGTCCGGGCCAGGGCGAGCGCCGTACCGCCGTCTTCACATGTCAGCAAACGGCCGGTGGGGACGGGAGATGCCATGGCTCTGCTCCTTCACTCGGGTGCCCCCACGCTAGGACGTGCCACTGACAACGGCCCCCGGACGGCCGCCCGGGGCCGTCTTCCGGCCGGGCCGGAACCCGGAACGGCGGAGTCAGAACAACGGCAGCTGCCCCGGGAACACCGGCACCGCCACCCCGTCGAGCGACGGCTGGAGCACCGACTCGTACGGCGCCGTACTCCGCGAACCCGGGCAGGACACCAGCTCGGCGCCCGCCCGCGACGCGGCCGGGTCGTGCCGGGCGAACCGCCCCGCGACAACGGCGATCTCACGGAGACACACGGGACACGAACGACGACGAGCGACCATGGCACCAGTCTCCACCACGGGTCCGACAACGCCGCCCCGCCACCGCGCCGGGCGTCGCCGCGCGGCCGTCCGCCGGTATCGCGGGCATTCGGGGATACCCGGCGGCGGAGTGCGGCGGCTAGATGAATGAGTCCGATGTTTGTGCTGGTCGCGACTATGGCGAAGGGCGCCCGTTGGCCTGTGTGTGACTACCGACCTGGACGCCCTTCTGGCGGCACTGTACGTGTTCATCGACGACCATGTGGCGCCTTGCACGGGAGGTCGCCGGATCGGGCGGCCTCCGAAACTGACGGACGCCGAACTGTTGTGCCTGGCGGTCGCGCAGGTGCTGCTCGGCTTTCCGTCGGCCCGGCACTGGATCCGCTTCGCCCATGCCCGGCTGTCCCACCTGTTCCGTTACCTGCCCCAGCAGTCCGGTTACAACAAGCGGCTGAACGCAGCCGGGCCCCTCATCTCCCGGGTGATCGAGGCTCTGGCCCGGCAGGTTCCCACCTGGCACGACGACCTGCGTCTGATCGACTCCACACCCCTGCCCTGCGCCGCGTCGAGGGAGACCGTCAAACGCTCCGGCCTCGCCGGGCACGCGGGCTACGGCTACTGCCGCAGCCACTCCCGCTTCTTCTGGGGATTGAGGCTCTACGTGGTCACCACGGCGGAGGGCATGCCCGTGACCTGGTGTCTGGCGAACCCGAAGCTCGGCGAGCGGGAGGTGATGACCGCGCTGCTGGAACGCGATCACCACCTGATCCGCAAAGGCCAGGTGATCCTCGCGGACAAGGGCTTTGCCGGAAAGGACTTCGAGACCTTCCTCACCGACCGCCTCGGTGTTCACCTCGTGCGGCCGGACCGGAAGGACGAACCCGTCCGGCACGGCCGCCTCGCCCGCTCACGCCAGTGGATCGAGGCCGTCTTCGACACCCTCAAAGGCCAGCTCGGCCTCGAACAGCACGGTGGCAGAACCCCAGCCGGAGTGTTCGCCCGCACCGCCCAACGACTCCTCGCCCTCGCCACAGCCATCTGGCACAACTGGACCACCGGCGCCAAGACCAAACGCTCCCTCATCGCCTACGACCACTGAACCTTCGGACTCATTCATCTAGGGCGTGTTGCGAAAGTCCCGCCTGGCCCGCGACGCCCGGCACGCACACTCTCCCCCGTAGCCCTTCGGACACGGGGGTGCCCCCAGCGTTGT
>NZ_JBFADP010000122.1:0-4331 GCF_040641415.1 Streptomyces sp. NPDC020875
CCCACTCCTTGAGGTTCATACACAGATCATAACGCACACTCAAACACGCACATGCACACTAGAGTTCACTCCCTGCCGAGCAGTTCACCACCCCGTACGCGGCCCCGGCGGTGGGCTACGAGGCCGGTCCCGCCCCCACGATCCGGTCCACCGCGGCCTTCACCAGGGCCTCCCGCTCCTCCTCCGGATAGAGGTCCGGCAGGGTGAGCTGTTCGACGATCAGCCAGTTGAGGGTGAGCATCAGCAGCTTGACGGCCATCGCGTCACCGGGGAGCCCGGACGCCTCGTGATAGGCGACATTGGCTTCGACATCGGCCCGGACGCGCTCCGTGAGAACCCGGCGGAGTTCGGGTCGGCGGGTGCCTTCGAGACGGAGTTCGAGGAAGGCGAGATAGCCGGTACGGAACGAGGAGACGCGCTCCACTAGTTCGCGCATCAACCGGGCGTAGGTCTCCAGGTCGCGGTCGGCGGTGCTGACCCGGCGGATGGTGGCCTCGTCGGGCTGGAGCCGTTCGTAGACCCGGGATCCGGCCTGGGTGAGGAGGTCGTCGCGGCTGGCGAAGTAGTTGGAGGCGGTGCCGTTGGGGACGGCGGCCTCGGTGTCGACCGCGCGGAAGGTCAGCCCCCTGGCGCCCTCCCTGGCCAGGACCTCGATCGCGGCGTCCACGAGCGCCGCCCTGCGCTCGTCGTTTCTGCGGACCACTGCCATCACTCCATCCGTAGTACCGGCCCCGTCCCGGCTTTCGACCACTGTGGGCAGAGTACTACGAATGGAGTATTTTCCGGGGGTGTGGCGGCGGCCGGGAACACCCGCCCGGGTCTACGCCTCCAGGTACCGCCCGAACTCGTCCAGCGCCCGCAGCGCCCCTGACTCGTCGGCGTCGGGAAGCAGGAGGACGGCCTCCTCGACGCCGCTGTCCGCGTAGTACGCCAGCTTCTCCGGGGTGGGCTCGACCGCGTACGGCACGACTTCGAGGGCGGCCGGGTCGCGGCCCGCGTCCGCCCAGACGGTCCGCAGAACGGGCAGCCCCGTTTCGAGCGCCGCGCCGCCGATGGGCAGCCAGCCGTCCCCGTACGCGGCGATATGCGCGAAGAGCTTGGGCCCGGCGCCGCCGCCGAGCAGGGTGCGCGGGGAGCCGCCCCGGACCGGCTTGGGATGGGCGTGCGACGCGCGGACGGAGCCGTACTCGCCCTGGTACGCGGTCGGCTCGGCGGCCCACAGCGCCCGCATCAGCCGCATCCGGTCGAGGACCAGATCGCGCCGGTTCGGCCAGTCGACACCGTGGTCGGCGGCCTCCTCCCGGTTCCAGCCGAAGCCGACGCCGAGGGTGAACCGGCCGCCGGAGAGGTGGTCGAGGGTCGCGGCCTGTTTGGCGAGCACGATCGGATCGTGCTGGGCGACCAGCAGGACGCCGGTGCCGAGAGCCAGCCGGGTGGTGACGGCGGCGGCCTGGGCCAGCCCGACGAAGGGGTCGAGCAGCCGGCCGTACCAGTCGTCCAGCTCACCGCCCGGCGCGTAGGGGAACGGAGTGTCGCGCGCCAGGGGGATATGGGTGTGCTCGGGCAGATAGAGCCCGTCGAAACCGCGCTCCTCCAGCTCGCGCGCCAGCTTCAGGGGAGTGATCGTCCGGTCGGTCAGGGCGGCGGTCACCGCGATGCGCATCCCGGCTCCTTCCTTCGATGGGTCGACGGTCGGCAGCCGACTCCGGCCGGGGGCGGGACAGTTGGACCTCCCGCCCCGAACGGCGGCCGCGGCTCCTGCGACAACGGGGGGCGGGGGCGCGGTGTTCCCGTAACCGGCTCCGGAATGCCCCGCCCGGGGCGGCCCCGGGCGCCCTCGCCCCGGCGACCACCCCCGCCGAGAACCTTCGGCACCGGATAGTCCGGTTACGGATAATCCCGAAACAACCGGGATCGCTAGACTGGAGGCATGCCCTCCATGACGAAGCAGCAGCGAACCGAACCGGATCTCAGCTATCTCCTGGACCGCAGCGGCCATGTACTGCGGACCATGATGTCCACCGCCCTCGCCGAGATCGACCTGACCGCGCGGATGCACTGCGTCCTGGTGCACGCGGTGGACGAGGAGCGCACCCAGGCGCAGCTCGCCGAGATCGGGGACATCGACAAGACCACGATGGTGGTCACCGTGGACGCCCTGGAAAAGCAGGGTCTGGCCGAGCGGCGGCAGTCCACCCGGGACCGCAGGGCGCGCATCATCGCGGTGACCGAGAAGGGCCGGGAGGTCCTGAGGCAGAGCGAGCGGATCGTGGACGAGGTCCACCGGAGCGTGCTCACGAGCCTTTCGGACGCGGACGCCCGGACCCTCGTCCGCGCACTGGGACAGCTGGTCGACGGGGCCCTGTCGACGCCCGACGAAGGGGCCGCCACCCGTCGGCCGCGGCAGCGCTGAGCCGGGCGGCGGAGCGTCCGCCGCCCGTACGGACCAACAAATAAACAACCGAGATAGATAGTCTGCAACGGAACTATCTGCTACGGTCTTTCTTGTCGCCACCACGGACACGGGAGACCGACCATGACGCTGACCTCCGCCGAGACCGCCCCCGGCACCACGGCCGCCGAGACCGCTGAGATCGCCGAGCCCGCCGCAACCGCTTCGACCGCCGCCGGCGCCAAGAACACCAAGAGCACCAAGAGCGACGGCCGCACAGCCGCCGGAACCGCGGGGAAACCCGTACCGGCGACCGGCCGCCGCCGGACCACCGGCGCACCGCCGGATCCCTCCGCCGAGGGGGGCCGGTCACGCTGGGCGGCACTCGCCGTCGTCGCGGTGGGCACCCTGATGCTGATCCTCGACGGCAGCATCGTCACCGTCGCGATGCCCGCCATGCAGCAGGACCTCGGCTTCACCCCGGCCGGTCTGAGCTGGGTCGTCAACGCCTATCTGATCCCCTTCGGGGCGCTGCTGCTGCTCGCCGGGCGGCTCGGCGACCTGATCGGCCGGAAGAAGATGTTCCTGTCGGGGATCGGGGTCTTCACCGCCGCGTCCCTGCTGGCCGGGGTCGCGACCTCACCGGGCGTCCTGATCGCCTCCCGCTTCCTCCAGGGCGTCGGCAGCGCCATGGCGTCCGCCGTCGGACTGGGCATTCTGATCACCCTCTTCACCGAGCCCCGCGAACGCGCCAAGGCCATCGCGGTCTTCGCCTTCACCGGCGCCGCGGGCGCCTCCATCGGGCAGGTGCTCGGCGGGGTGCTGACCGATGCCCTCGACTGGCGCTGGATCTTCACCATCAATCTGCCGATCGGGCTCGCCGTTCTCGCCCTCGCCGTACCGCTGCTGCCGAACGACCGCGGCCTCGGGCTGCGGGCCGGTGCCGACGTCATCGGCGCGTCCCTGGTCACCGCCGGTCTGACGCTCGGCATCTACACCATCGTCAAGGCCGAGCACTACGGCTGGATCGACCCGCACACCCTGGGACTCGGTGCCGTCGCCGTCGCCCTGCTCGCCGGGTTCGCGATCCGCCAGGCCACGGCCCGCACCCCGCTGATCACCCCTCGGCTGCTCCGCTCCCGCGGCCTGGTCGGCGCCAACCTGGTCCAGATGCTGATGGTCTCCGCGCTCTTCGCCTTCCAGTTCCTGGTCGCCCTCTACCTCCAGAAGGTGCTGGGGTACGGGGCGCTGGAGACGGGTCTCGCGATGCTCCCCGCCGCCGTGATCATCGGGGTCACCGCCCTCGGTGTCTCCGCCCGGCTGATCGGCCGGTTCGGGGAGCGCGCGGTCCTGCTGACCGGTCTGGCGCTCCTGGTCGGGGTGCTCGGCCTGCTGACCCGGGTCCCCGCGACCGGCGCGAACTACGTGACGGATCTGCTGCCGGTGATGATCCTCGCGGCCGGTGTCGGTCTGGCGCTCCCGGCGCTGACGTCGCTGGGCATGAGCGGGGTCGCCGCCGAGGACGCCGGGCTGGCGTCGGGCCTCTTCAACACCACCCAGCAGCTCGGCGGCGCGATCGGCGTCGCGGTCCTCTCCACCCTGGCGGCGTCCCGGACCGAGTCGGGTCTCGACCGGGGGAACTCGCAGGCCGAGGCGCTGACCGGCGGCTACCAGCTCGCCTTCACCGTCGGCACCGGAATCGTGATCGCGGCCCTCGTCGCGGCCCTGCTCCTGCTGCGCGGCCGGGCGAAGGGCGAGCGGACCGAGGACGGCGAGCGGGCCGAGGTCCCGGCGCCCGCCTTCCACTGAGGTCGCCGGGATCGCGGAGACGCGACAGGGGCGGGCCGGACCGCGATGGAAGCCGCCCTCACCGAGAACACCGTCGCCGTACTGCTGGAACCCATCCAGGGCGAGGCCGGGCACCTCGTCCCGCCGCCGG
>NZ_JBFADP010000123.1:0-4220 GCF_040641415.1 Streptomyces sp. NPDC020875
CGGCCGCACGGGCCGTCCGGAGCGCGCCGGAGGTCAGCCGGTCCCCATGGCCTTCTTCAGGGCCGCCGCCGCGTCGCGGTAGACCGTCAGCAGATCGAGGTCGTCACCGGGATAGTTGACGATGTCGACCTCCTCGGCGCCCGAGTCGGGCAGCACGGTACCCGTGGACATATGGGCGTTGTCGAGGACGAGGGCGGGCTTCTTCTCCGACAGACCGGAGAGCTGCCCCGGGGTGACCGGTTCGGGGCCGAAGCCGCCGACGGTGGTGATCCCGGCCATATCGGCGGCCCAGCGGCTGAAGGCATGGCTGACGGCGCTCGGGCTCCGGCCGCCGGGCCAGGCGGACTTCAGACCGGTGCGCAGTGCCGCGTACTCGGTGTCGAAGGTACGGTTCCACCGCGCCGCGGCGGTCTGGGTGCCGAACTTCCCGGCCACCCGGGTCACCTCCGCCTTCACATTGCCCGGCTCGTTCTCCAGGGCGACCTCGATCAGTTCGGCCTTGGATCCGGCGGCCTCCTTGATCTTCTCGGCGTACGGCTCGAAGGGCGCGTACAGCACGAAGTCCGCGTCGGCGACGGCCGCCAGGTCGGACGGCTTGGGGTCGTAGTCCGGGGCGTGGTGCACCGACTGCGGGACGATCACCTTGATGTTCTCGGCTCCCGCCGCCTTGGCGAAGGCACCCTCCCAGGTCGTGGTCACCACCACCCGGGGCCCACTCTTCCGCTTCCCCTCCCCGGCGTCGGAGGAGTCGTCGGAACCGCAGCCCGCGACCGCCACCAGGGTGGTGCTCAGTGCGAGGAGGAGGGGGATACGGACGCGAGTGCGCGCCATGGGCGGATTCTCCGTTCGGGTACGAGGTGGACCGCGAGGACGACGGCGCCCGCGGTCAGGACGAGGACCGGGCCGGGCGGCCAGTCCAGCCAGAGGGCCAGCAGAAATCCCGTCAGATTGACGGTGATGCCGATACTCACGGCCCAGACGGTGATCGAGGTGAGCGATGTCCCCAGCCGCCGGGCCGCGAGGGCGGGCAGCAGGGTGAGCGCGTCGACCAGCAGGGCGCCGGTGAGTTTGATCGCCCCGGCGACGGAGACCGCCACCAGGACCAGCAGGACCAGGGTCAGCGCCCGGACCGGTACGCCGGAGGTCTGGGCCAGTTCCCGGTCGTGCAGCAGCAGCGCCAGATCGCGCCGCCGCCAGAGGAAGAGGGCGGGCACGACGACCGCGAGCACCCCGAGCAGGACCAGATCGGCGCTGCCGACGGAGAGGATGGAGCCCCAGAGCAGGGCGAAGGCCCCGGAGGCGTTGACGCCGGAGACCGCGAGCAGCAGCAGGGCCGCCGCGATCGCCAGACTCATCAGCAGGCCCATCGCCCCCGAGAGTCCGCTGGGGCTGGAGGCGAGTGGCGCGACCCCGGCACCCGCCAGGGCACAGGCGACCAGGGCGCAGACCATGGGGTCGATGCCGGTCAGCAGGCCGATGGCGACGCCGAGCAGGGCGACGTGCATCATCGCGAACCGTACCGGCATGATGTCGAGGCCGACGATCACCACTCCGATGATCGGCAGGCCGACGGCGGCCAGCAGCAGGCCCACGCCCGCCCGCTGGACGGGGACGAGCTGGAGCAGGGCCCCCACGTCGGCGGTGGCGAGAACGGTCACCGGACCTCCCGCAGCTGCCCGGCGGCCATCTCCAGGACCCGGTCGCACCGCTCGGTCAGCGCCCGGTCGTGGGTGACGACGACCAGAGTCACCGGGAGCCCGGTGAGGACGTCGGCCGCCTCGTCCTGGCCGGCGAAGTCGAGGGCGGCGGTGGGCTCGTCGGCGAGCAGTACCTGGGCGCCCGCGGCGGCGCAGCCGATGGCCCTGGCGAGATACATCCGCTGTAACTGGCCGCCGGAGAAGGTGTGCAGGGGGCGTTCGAGCAGCGACCCCACACCCAGCCGTTCGGCGGCCTCCACCGCGTCGCGGGTACCGCCGCCGCTGGCCAGCAGCTCCCGTCCGAGCAGGGGGAACCGGCCCCCGGCGGGCTTCTGCGGGATCCAGGCACAGGCCCGCCGCCGCCAGGCCCATTCCGCCGGGGATCCCGTACCGCGCCCGCCGACCAGGACCGTTCCGCTCATCCGGCGGTGCAGACCGAGTACGGCGCGCAACAGGGTGGTCTTGCCGGATCCGTTGGTCCCGGTCAGTGCCACGCGCTCGCCGGCGGCGATCTCCAGATCGACCTCGTCCACCGCCGTCATCCGGCCGTGGCGGCAGGTGACCCTCCGCATGTGTACGTCCAGCCCGCCCATCTCACACCTCTCCGCGCTCCGCGGTCCCGCCCCGGTTGGCGGAAACACGGCTGCCTCTTCATCAGGCAGTAGTCGGAGGAGATGGGCGGTGAGTTCCCGCGCATCGGCGGAAACTCTCCCTAATCCGGGCGTGGTGCCCGGTGCCGGACGCGCCGTCGCGGAAGCCGGTCAGCCGACCGGGCCCGCACCGCCCCGCCGCGGCACGCCGTCCGTCGCGGCGATCAGTCCGGCGGGACGCATATCCGTCCACACCGTCTCGACGTACTCCAGGCATTCGGCCCGCGGACCGGGCGGCCTCGCCACCGTCCAGCCGTCGGGTACGTCCACACCGGCGGGCCAGAGGGAGTACTGCCCCTCGTCATTGCGCAGTACCGCGTAGTCCATGTCGTCGGACTCGAACGGATTGGTCACATCCACTCCTTCATCTGGTCGCTGTTCCGCCGGATTCGGGGCCGAGACTAGGGTCCGGTGCCCGGGCGGGTGAACCTCCTTCCGGCGTAACCCGGTTCACGACGGTCCGATCGGAGGATCCGGGAAATGCTCGTTTCTCCCCCGATCGGGGGAGGTATACGGCGACCGGAGCGGGATTTCCCCGGCTTCACGGCCCCCTCCGATCGGCGGAGAACGCCCGAAGTCTCGCCGTTGGGATGATTTACAGTTTTCAGGTCCCGCGTTTACCGTTCCTTGAAACATGGATCTTGGCCCGACACCGCCGACGTCGGGCCGGAACGAGGCGGGACACTGCGGAGGAGTGTCGTTCCCCCCGCTTCACCGTGTTCAGGTGACAGACCCGGGTAACACCCTCTGAAATACCCGCGCGTCCCGCTCCGATCGGCCCGGCCGAGACAGAACGCTTCATACGGGAGAGCTGTACATCATGACGAGCCAACAGGATTCCCCGACCTATCGCGAGAAGCTTCTGTGCGACCTCTTCGCCGAAGTGCTCGACATGCCGGAATTCGATGTCCACGACCGTTTCTTCGATCGCGGCGGAGACAGTATCAGCGCTGCCGAACTGGTTGCCGCCGCCCGGCGGACCGGGCTTGAATTCACCCGGCGCGAGTTGTTCCTCAACCCGTCGCCCGCACAGCTCGTCAGCGTCGTACGCGAGGTGGAGCCCGTACCGGCCGATGACGCCGGAGCCACGAGCCGGTCCGCCGGTCCGCGCGCGGATGAATCCGCCGCGCCCGCGGAGCCGCCGCTCGTCTCCCTCACCGAGGCGGAACTCGACGAGATCGAGCGCCGCTTCCGCTGACCCCCGCTCGACGCCGGATTCCGGCCGCCGGGTCGTCCGGCCGTTTCGCGCTGCTCACCCCCGCCCCCGCAGACGGTTTCGGCACGGGATCGAGCCCTTTTTCATGCATATTGCAACCGCCTCGGGCGGAGCCTGCCCTTTTTCACCGGACGCGGCCCGCCCACCGATTGCCGCCGACCATTTTCGATCATCGGGACCGTTAGGGAGTCCGTTTTATGGAGCGCTCGTTCAAGGACGTTCTGCCGTTGGCGCCGTTGCAGGAAGGACTGCTCTTCCACGCCATCTACGACGAGGAATCCCCCGACGTCTACATCGTCCAGATCACCCTCGAACTCGAAGGACCCCTCGACACACCCCGCCTCAAACAAGCCGCCAACACCCTCCTCCAACGACACCCCCACCTCACCGCCGCCTTCCTCACCCGACCCCACAACCCACCCCTCCAAATCATCCCCACCCACACCACCCTCCCCTTCACCGAACACAACCTCACCCACCACAACCCCACCACCCGCCAACACCACACCCAAACCATCCTCCACCACACCCGAACCCAACGCTTCACCATGCACAAACCACCCCTCCTCAAATACACCCTCATCCACCAAACACCCACCCACCACACCCTCACCCTCACCATCCACCACATCCTCATCGACGGATGGTCCCTCCCCC
>NZ_JBFADP010000124.1:0-4133 GCF_040641415.1 Streptomyces sp. NPDC020875
GTGGTGAACAAGGATCCGGAGGCGCCGATCTTCGAGCTGGCGGATTACGGGGTGGTGGGCGACCTCCACACCGTCCTCCCCCAACTCACCGAGGAAGTCAACGCCCGCAAGGGCTGAACCGCCCCCCGGATCCGTCGCCGCCGCGACGGCCGAGCCGGGGAGACGGACGTACGGCCGGAGCCGCACGGTGGAACCCCGCCGTGCGGCTCCCGCCGTTCCAGCCCACCCCGGCGCCATTGACGGCGATCACGACCGCCGCCTAGCTGCCCCGTACGAACGCGTGACTCCGCACCGGAGCAGGGGAGGCGTACGGCGATGACGCGGCGGAAACCACCGGCCACCACTTTCGGTGCGGCGGTCGAGACCCTGCTCGCGCCGGTGGACACCGAACTCGCCCGGCGCTACCCAGGCGACCCCGGTACCCGTCAACCCGTCCACACCGTCTATGTGTCGGCCCGGGACCTCACCGCTGACACCCCCCGGACCTGGGGCGCCGCCGCCCTCGGCGTACTCGCCGAACACGCCCCGGACGCGGCCTCCTTCGGAGCCGTCACCGGGCTCTCCGGCGCGCGGGCCGAGGCCGTGTACGACCGGGTACGGACCAAGCTGGCGCGGGAGCCCGTCGAGGATCTGCGGATCGACTTCGAGGACGGCTACGACGGCCGGACCGACGCGGAGGAGGACGGGCACGCCGCCCGCGCGGCCCGGCTGGTCGCCGAGGCGTACCGGCGGGGCACCGCCGCCCCATATACCGGTATCCGGATGAAATCCCTGGAGTCCGCGGTACGGAGCCGGGCCATCCGCACCCTCGACGTCTTCCTCACCGGGCTGGTCGAACACGGCGGGCTGCCCGGGGGACTGGTCCTCACACTGCCGAAGGTGAGCCGGGCCGAGCAGGTCACCGCGATGGCCGGGCTGCTCACGGCGTTCGAACGGGCGCACGGTCCGGACTGACCCGTGCCGAACTGGAGACGTACGCCCCCGCCCGCCGGACCGGCCCGACCCGGCGCTGAGCCCGGGTGACCGGACCCCACCGGGAACGGGGAACGCCCGCGGCCGAGTACGGCCGCGGGCGTGACGCGCATGGTGCGGTTCGGAGCGTCAGGGGCGCCAGATGAACAGGTCGTAGAGGTTGGTCTGGGCGTTGTAGGCGCAGTCGAAGTAGGACGCGCCCGCGTTCATGACGGCCCAGTTGCCCGCCCAGTGGCACTGGCCCAGGTTCGCGTAGCTGCCCCACGGGGTCCACCTCGTGGGCTGGACCACCGACGACGTCGTCGTGCCGGTGTCGGCCGCCTGGGCGGTCGGAGCGGTCATCAGTCCCGCACCGGCCACGGCCGCCACCACCGCGGCGGCGGCGAACATCTTGCGAATGGACATGAGGTCGAGCCCTCCCTCTTCGCCGATGTCATCGGGGTCCACGCCCCGATGGCGGAAGAAAGACTGTCCGGACAAATCTCGTGAAGCAATGGGAAGCGCAGATTCCCCAATGATTTGGCTGATATGCGGATAACTCGGCCGATATTATGTGTGTCCTGTGAAGGTGCCCCGTGATGACTCGTGTCGTCCCGGGGCCCAGCGCTCAGGACGTGCGGCGTGCGGCGTACGGTTCCGGTCAGGTCTGGACCAGGAGCCCCCAGCGGGGGACCGGGGCGTGAAAGCGCCCCGTGCCGAACGACGGCGCGGGGCGGGGAAGCGGGGGCGGGCGGGGGCGTACTCGCGTCCGAAGGGACGTTACGCCGGGGGGAGTTCGCCGGAGCCGCGGGGGATCAGCCGGGTCGCGAGTGTCACCCGGGTGGGTTCCTCCTCGACGCCGTCGAGCCGCCGGAACAGCCGCTCGGCCGCCGTCCGCCCCAGCAGGGCCGCGTCCTGGGCGATGACGGTGATCCCGAGCAGATCGGCCAGCTCCATATCGTCGAAGCCGACGAGCGCGACCTTGCGCTCCCGGTCGGCCAGGGTGCGGACCACGGTCACCATCACCCGGTTGTTCCCCGCGAACAGGGCTGTCACGGAGCCGGAGCCGTCGAGCATGTCGTCCACGGCCCGCCGGACCCGTTCGGGCGCCGTCGAGCCGAGGGAGACCCAGGCGGGATCGACCGCGAGACCGGCGTCCTCCATCGCCGCCCGATAGCCCCGCAGCCGCTCCACCGCCGTATGGATCCGGGGCTGGTCGCCTATGAAGCCGATCCGGCGGTGGCCGTGGGCGATCAGCTGGGCCACCCCCGCCCGGGCCCCGCCGTAGCTGTCGGAGAGCACCACGTCGGCGGCTATCCGCCCCGGCGGGCGGTCGACGAAGACGGTGGCCACCCCCGCCTTGATCTCGGGCTCCAGATAGCGGTGGTCGTGACCGGCCGGGATGACGATGAGTCCGTCGACCCGCCGGGCGCACAGGGCGAGTGCCAACTCCTGCTCGCGCTCCGGGTCCTCGGCGCTGGACCCGTTGATGAGCAGGGCGCCGTGGGACCGGGCGACCTCCTCGACCGCCCGGCTCAGCGGCCCGTAGAAGGGGTCCGCCAGATCCTCGAGCACCAGACCGATCGAGGCGGTCCTGCCCTTGCGCAGCACCCGGGCACTGTCGTTGCGGCGGAATCCGAGCGAGTCGATCGCCTCCCTGACCCGGCGCTCGGTGTCGGCAGTGACCCCGGGCTCCCCGTTGACGACCCGGGAGACGGTCTTCAGGCCCACCCCCGCGCGCGCCGCCACGTCCTTCATCGTCGGCCGGTTGCCGTACCGGGACTCGGGGCCCCGGGGACGGCCGGGGAGCAGGGGTGAACGGTCGGTCTCGGCCACGGTGTCGTCGTCCCGTCGTCGTACGGTGAAGTGGAGTTGCAGCGTTGAGCATAGAACCTGGACAACGTTGTCAGGGGAGGGAAGACTGGACGCCCGGTGTCGCGGTTGCGGCACTGTACCGGGGGAACGGGGACGTGGGAACCATGCGGACGCAACTTGTCGCGGCGCTGGACATCGGTGGTACGAAGATCGCGGGGGGATTGGTCGACCGGGCGGGCCGGATCCGGCTGAGGGCGCGCCGGGACACCCCCGCCCTGCAGGACGGCGAGACGGTGATGGGCGCGGTGTCGGAGGTGCTGGCCGAACTCTCCGCCGGACCGCAGTGGCGGCGGGTGGTGGCGGTGGGGATCGCCAGCGCCGGGCCCGTCGACGCCTCGGAGGGGACGGTCAGCCCGGTCAACGTCCCGGGCTGGCGGGGTTTTCCGCTGGTGGCCAGGGTTCGCCGGGTGACCGGCGGACTGCCCGTCGGGCTGGTCGGCGACGGGGTGGCGATGGCCGCGGCCGAGCACTGGCGGGGCGCGGCCCGGGGCTGGGACAACGCCTTGTGCCTGGTGGTCTCGACGGGGGTCGGCGCCGGTCTGGTCATCGGCGGCCGGGTCCATCCGGGCCCCAGCGGCAACGCGGGTCACCTCGGTCATATCAGTGTCGACCTCGACGGCGACCTCTGCCCCTGCGGCGGGCGTGGCTGTGTCGAGTCCATCGCCAGCGGGCCGAACATCGCCCGCCGGGCCCTCGCGGCGGGCTGGCGGCCGGGCCCCGACGGGGAGATCACGGCCGCCGCCGTGGCGTCCGCCGCGCGGGCCGGTGACCCGGTGGCCCGGGCCTCCTTCGCCCGGGCCGCCCAGGGACTGGCGGCGGGGATCGCGGCCGCGGCGGCGCTCGTCGACGTCGAGACCGCGGTGGTCGGCGGGGGAGTGGCCGGGGCGGGCGACGTCCTCTTCGAGCCGCTGCGGCGGAGCATGCGGGACTACGCCACGCTCTCGTTCACCCGGGGCCTGGTCGTGGCCCCGGCCCTGACGGGCGGTGACGCCGGGCTGATCGGGGCGGCGGCGCTGGTGACCGCGTCCTACGCCCGGCCGGACGAGAAGGCGGGCGGAACACCCGACGAGACGGCTGTCTTCGGCGGGGTGTGACAACGGCGCCGACTCGCGGCCGTCCGCGCGCCCGGTGGACGAACGGCGGAGGAACCGAGGGGGATCGGTGGACGTCCCGGCCCGGCCGCCACCGGGCGTGGTACGGGCCGGGACGTCCACCGATCTCTTCCGTAAAGTGGCAGATAGGAAGAGCGGGGGGGAGGGAAAGAGTGTACGTAAACACGTGTAGATAACGGTGTGCGCCGTAGCATA
>NZ_JBFADP010000125.1:0-3780 GCF_040641415.1 Streptomyces sp. NPDC020875
GTCGTCCCCGCCGAGCAGCCGCAGCCCCAGCGCCTCGTTCTCCAGCAGTGCGCGCAGCCGCATCCGGTAGCCGGCGGGTCCGGCGGCGCCACCGGGGAGACCCCGCCGCGTTAGCCTTTACAGATCCGATTCCAGCAGTGTCACCAGCGACAGAGGGGCAGCGGCAACCCGTGCGCATCGCCAGATTCTCCATCGACGGCCATGTGGCCTTCGGCGCGGTCGAGGGCGAGGCCCCTGACGAACTCGTCCTCGACATCATCAAGGGCGTGCCGTTCGCGGACTTCGAACTGTCCGGGACCAAGGTCCCGCTCGACAAGGTGCGGCTGCTGCCGCCGGTGCTCCCGAGCAAGGTGGTGGCCTTCGGCCGGAACTACGCCGAGCACGCGGCGGAGCTGGGCAACGAGCCCGCCGCCGAGCCCTTCGCCTTCTTCAAGCCCTCCACCTCGGTGATCGGCCCCGGCGACCCGATCGGCTACCCCGCTTTCTCGAACGAGGTGCACTACGAGGCCGAGCTGGCCGTGGTGATCGGCCGGATGTGCCGGGACGTCCCCCGCGACCGGGTCGCCGAGGTCGTCCTCGGCTTCACCTGCGCCAACGACATCACCGCGCGTGACGTCCAGCGCCGGGAGAAGCAGTGGGCCCGGGCCAAGGGCTTCGACGGCGCCTGCCCCCTCGGCCCCTGGGTGGAGACCGGTCTCGACCCGGCCGCCGCCGGTGATCTCACCATCCAGTGCACCGTCAACGGGGAGCAGCGCCAGCTGGGCTCCACCCGCGACATGATCCATTCGATCGAGGACCTGGTCGTCAATGTCTCCGAGGCCATGACCCTGCTGCCCGGCGACGTCATCCTCACGGGCACCCCGGCCGGAGTCGGACCGCTCAATGTCGGCGACGAGGTCGCCGTCACCATCCAAGGCATCGGCACTCTCGCCAACAAGGTGATCAAGCGTGGCTAACCCGAACGTCCGCGTACGTTTCTGTCCCTCGCCGACCGGCAACCCGCATGTGGGCCTGGTCCGCACCGCCCTCTTCAACTGGGCCTTCGCCCGTCACAACGGCGGCACCATGGTCTTCCGCATCGAGGACACCGACGCGGCCCGGGACTCCGAGGAGTCGTACCGCCAGCTGCTCGACTCGCTGCGCTGGCTCGGGCTCGACTGGGACGAGGGCCCCGAGGTCGGCGGCCCCCACGCGCCGTACCGCCAGTCGGAGCGGATGGGGATCTACGCGGAGATCGCCGACCGGCTGCTGGCCGCCGGGCGGGCCTACCGCTGCTACTGCACGACCGAGGAGCTGGACGCCCGCCGCGAGGCAGCCAGGGCCGCGGGCCGTCCCTCCGGCTACGACGGCCAGTGCCGCGACCTCACCGACGAGCAGCGGGCCGCGTACGAGGCCGAGGGCCGGGCCGCCATCGTCCGGTTCCGGATGCCCGACGAGCCGATCACCTTCACCGACCTGGTCCGCGGCGAGCTGACCTTCACCCCGGAGAACGTGCCCGACTACGGCATCGTCCGGGCCAACGGCGCACCGCTGTACACCCTGGTCAACCCGGTCGACGACGCCCTGATGGAGATCACCCACGTACTGCGCGGCGAGGATCTGCTCTCCTCCACCCCGCGGCAGATCGCGCTCTACCAGGCCCTGATCGACCTGGGTGTGGCCAAGGAGATCCCGGCCTTCGGGCATCTGCCGTACGTCATGGGCGAGGGGAACAAGAAGCTCTCCAAGCGCGACCCGCAGTCCTCCCTCAACCTCTACCGCGAGCGCGGCTTCCTCCCCGAGGGCCTGCTGAACTATCTGTCGCTGCTCGGCTGGTCCTTCTCCGCCGACCAGGACGTGTTCTCGGTCGCCGAGCTGGTGGAGCGGTTCGACATCGCGGACGTCAACGCCAACCCGGCCCGCTTCGACCTCAAGAAGGCCGAGGCGATCAACGCCGACCACATCCGCCGGCTGGACGTGGCCGCCTTCACCGCCGCCTGCGAGCCGTGGCTGACCGCGCCCTTCGCGAACTGGGAGCCGGAGCGGTTCGACCGTACGGCCTGGGAGGCCATCGCCCCCTACGCCCAGACCCGGCTCACCGTGCTCTCCGACATCACCGCCAATGTGGACTTCCTGTTCCGCGCGGAGCCCGTCGAGGACGAGCCGTCCTGGACCAAGGCGATGAAGCCGGGCGCGGCCGAGCTGCTGGTCACCGCGCGGGAGAAGCTGGCGGCGGCCGACTGGGAGAGCCCCGAGGCGCTCAAGGAGGCCGTACTGGCCGCCGGTGAGGCGCACGGCCTCAAGCTGGGCAAGGCGCAGGCCCCGGTCCGGGTCGCCGTCACCGGCCGTACCGTCGGCCTGCCGCTCTTCGAGTCGCTCCAGATCCTGGGCGCCGAGCGCACCCTGGCCCGGATCGACGCCGCCCTCGCCAGGCTGGCCCGGGAGTCCGCCGGGTAGGACGCATAGGCTGCGGGCATGAGACCACGCGCGATCATCTGGGACGTCGACGACACCATCTTCGATTACCGGGGCGCCGATCTCGCCGGAATGCGCGCACATCTGCTGACCGAGGGCCTGCTCGGCGGGGACGACTCCGCCGAGCGGGCCCTCGGCCGTTGGCAGCGGATCACCGTCCGGCACTGGGCGCGCTTCTCGGCGGGCGAGACGGACTTCCAGGGGCAGCGCCGGGACCGGGTCCGTACCTTCACCGGACGGGCCGGGATGACGGACGCCGAGGCCGACGCCTGGTTCGGCCGGTACATCGTCCACTACGAGGCCGCCTGGTCCCTCTTCCCCGACACCGTGCCCGCCCTCGACCGGCTGAGCGGCTACCGGCACGCGGTGCTCTCCAACTCCTCCGCCGAGGTCCAGGAGCACAAGCTGCGGACCCTCGGGGTACGGGACCGGTTCGAGGCCGTGGTCTGCGCCGCCGAACTGGGGGTCTCCAAACCCGCCGCCGAGGCGTTCCACACCGCCTGCGCGGCCGTCGGACTCCGCCCCGGCGAGGTGGTCTACGTGGGCGATGAACCCGATATCGACGCCCGCGGGGCCGTCGAGGCGGGGCTGCGGGGGATCTGGCTGGACCGGACCGGCCGGGGCGGCCGGCCCGAGCTGATCCGGATCACCGGTCTCGACCAGCTTCCCGGCCTGTTGGCGGGCGATACCCGTTTTGGAGCGCCGTCCACCTTCGGGTAATGTTCTTCCTGCGCCGCCCGAGAGGGCCGAAAGGCCCGGCAGGACGGCGCAAGCCGAGCAAGCCCCCGTAACGGGGTTGCGCTCCGGTGGCCTATGGTGTAATTGGCAGCACGACTGATTCTGGTTCAGTTAGTCTAGGTTCGAGTCCTGGTAGGCCAGCTCGCAGAGCTCATCTGCAAAGCCCCCGTTGTGTAGCGGCCTAGCACGCTGCCCTCTCAAGGCAGTAGCGCCGGTTCGAATCCGGTCGGGGGTACAGATCCTTCCCGTGTACGTATCTGGGTCGCTCCCGATGCTTACGACGCAGGATCGCTAGGGCCCCCGTTGTGTAGCGGCCTAGCACGCCGCCCTCTCAAGGCGGTAGCGCCGGTTCGAATCCGGTCGGGGGTACTGGTCTAAACCACCATGGGCTATGGTGTAATTGGCAGCACGAGTGATTCTGGTTCATTTAGTCTAGGTTCGAGTCCTGGTAGCCCAGCTGGTCCCTAGGATCATTGATTTGCCCCCGTTGTGTAGCGGCCTAGCACGCCGCCCTCTCAAGGCGGTAGCGCCGGTTCGAATCCGGTCGGGGGTACGTTGAGAGAAGGCCCTCCGCGTCAGCGCGGAGGG
>NZ_JBFADP010000126.1:0-3606 GCF_040641415.1 Streptomyces sp. NPDC020875
TCAGGTCCGGTGCGGGGGAGAGCATTAGGTGGCGCTGGGGGTCCCCCCATTGCCGAAGGCATAGGGGGCGGAACTGCGCGAACGGCCCACGACGGTGGTGCAGACCGCGAACAGCATCAGGTCGCCGGGCGCGGCCCGGGGTTGTGGGCCTCAGCCGGAGGGCCAAGGCGCTGGGGGTCCCCCCATCGCCGAAGGCATAGGGGGCGGAACTGCGCGAACAGCCACGACGGTGGGGCGGACCGCGAACAACACTAGGGCGCCGGGCGCGGCCCGGTAGTGACGGGTCCTCCCCGGAGGGGGCAAGGCACAGACGGGCCCCCGGCGCGGCGCACCCCACAGCGGGAGGCGACTACGCGTGGCCGAGGTCTTCGGGTACGTCCCCGTGCAAGGGGAACTCGTCCGTCGCCATCGAGTCCAGTACCGGCTCCGCGGGCTGCGGCGGCTTCGGCATGACGGCGGCTTCGGAGTGGCCTCCGCAGCCGTAGGAGAGCGATACGACGCGCCCGTCCGCCGGGGAGAACTCGTTGGCGCAGATCCCGAACGCCTGCGACAGGGAGCCCGCCACCGGTACGAGGAAGCCGCAGGAGACACAGGCCGCCGGGGCCGCCTGGGCCATGGGGGTCTTGGCGCCGAAGGACTCGTCCCAGCGGTCGGCGGCGGTGTGGAGCCCGTAGCGGGAGAGGACCCGGGCCCGCCGCATTCCCAGCTCTTCCGCGAGGGACGCGATGTCGCCGCGGCCGTTGGGGATGGTGTCGGCGGGGCGCCGGTCGGTCAGCTCGGCGTCCTCGTCCTCGACGCGTTCGGCGAGGTCGTGGGACGTACCGGTGAGGACGGAGTTCGGCGGCGGCGCGTCCTCGCCGCTGTAGCCGGGCTCCAGCCGGAGGTCGTCGGCCTCGGTCGGCAGCAGATCGCCGGGGCCCAGGTCACCCGGTCGGAGCCGCTCGCTCCACGGCACCCATTCGGGTGCCAGCAGCGCGTCGGGGCCGGGCAGCAGCACGCTCTCGTCGAGGGTGACGACCTTCGCGCGGGACGCCCGCGCCACGGTCACCGCCCAGCGCCAGCCCCGGTACCCGGGCTCCTTGGACTCGAAGAAGTGCGTGACGACCCGGTCGCCCTCGGAGACGAGGGAGACATGCTCGCCCACCACTCCGGGCGCCGCGGCCTCCTCGGCGGCGGCCCTGGCCAGATCCACCGCCTCGGCGCACAGGCGGTCGGGGGTACGGCTTCTCGTCGTCGCTGCACTCACAGGTCTCGTTCTCTCCTACGCCGTCTCACGGGGTGCGCCGGCCGTGGCGCGGGGCGGACACGGGCGGCGGGCGGAGCGGACCAGCGGGCCGCATCGACGTCCGCGCCCGGACCGGATCCGTCACGGGCGCACCTCACGCCATCCATTCTGCGGGATGCCGAAGAGGCGCGCGGCCGAGAACATTCGCCGGTGGCGCGCTACGCACGCTACCTCTTCCTCAGCGCCGAGCCCACCTGCGCGCCCCAACCGGGAGCTAACAACCCCGCATCACCCGTCGCCGACGGCCCCCTTCGGGCACTATGGCGTGGTGGCCGCAGCCAGTTCGTCGGACGACGCATCCGGGGTTCCCGGCGCGTCCGTCGCGCTTCGGGCGCTCGGCGCGCTCGGCCGGGCGTGCCGTGCCACCGGCCGGGTGCTGCGGGCGCCGTTCACGGGTACCGCGCGTTCCATCCGCCGGGCCACCCACGCCGGCGGCGCGGGCGAGTCCGGCCTCGGCCGGCTGATCGAACTGCATGCCGTCAACGGCGCGGGCGATGTGATGATCACAGTCGCGCTGGCGTCGACGGTGTTCTTCTCCGTACCCACGGACGAGGCACGCGGCCGGGTCACCCTCTACCTGGCGATCACCCTCGCCCCCTTCGCCCTGCTCGCCCCCGTGATCGGCCCCCTGCTGGACCGGATCCCGCACGGCCGCCGCGCGGCGATGGCCACGGCGATGCTCACCCG
The DNA here is from genome assembly GCF_040641415.1 of Streptomyces sp. NPDC020875. Lineage (NCBI taxonomy): Bacteria > Bacillati > Actinomycetota > Actinomycetes > Kitasatosporales > Streptomycetaceae > Streptomyces > Streptomyces sp. NPDC020875. Next base: position 1,973 of record NZ_JBFADP010000126.1, read on the forward strand.
GGCCGTCCTCGCCGTCGTCATGTCCACCGCCGTCGTCACGGGCGCGCTGGAGCTGTATCCGGCGGCACTCGGCGTGTTGGTGGCGTCCAAGGCGTACGGCGTGGTCCGCAGCGCCGTCGTACCGCGACTGCTCCCCACCGGGTTTTCCCTGGTCAAAGCCAATTCCCGGGTCACCCTCGCCGGGCTGCTGGCCACCGGTCTGGCCGCCCCCGTCGCCGCCGGGCTGCACCGGATCGGGCCCTCCTGGCCCCTCTACGGGGCGTGCGCGCTGTTTCTCCTCGGCACCTTCTGGGCGCTACGGCTGCCGCACAAAGTGGACTCCGCGAAGGGCGAGACCAACGTCCGGGTCCTCACCCACGGCGGCCGCCGCCCCAGCCTCAGGACCGTCGGCCCCGCCGTGATCCACGGCCTCCAGGCCAACGCGTCCCTGCGCTGCCTCTCCGGCTTCCTGATCTTCTTCCTGGCCTTCCTGCTCCGGGAACACCCACTCGCGGGCCAGAGCCCGGCGGTCTCCCTGGCGATCGTCGGCGTCGCGGCGGGCGCGGGCAACGCCATCGGCACCGCCGTCGGCGCCTGGCTCAAAGCCCGGGCCCCGGAAGTGATCATCGCCACGGTCCTCGGCCTGGTGATCACCGCCGCGACCCTGGCCGCGATCTTCTTCGGGGCGGGCATGGTCGCCGTCCTCGGCGCGACGGCGGGCTTCTGCCAGGCCCTCGCGAAACTCTCCCTGGACGCCCTGATCCAGCGCGACGTCCCGGAAACCGTCCGCACCTCGGCCTTCGCCCGCTCCGAGACGCTGCTCCAGATGGCATGGGTCGTGGGCGGCGCGATCGGCATGCTCCTGCCGCTCCACGGTGTGCTGGGCATGGCGGTGGCGGCGGCCCTGGTCACGACGGGCGCGGCGGCGTCTGTCCGCGGCCTCCTCACGTCCTCCTCCCACCCCCACCCCCGAGTAGCCTGACGCGCTTCCGCCGCCCGCCGCCCAGTACCGGGCCGCGCGGGGTGGCCTGCGGCCCGCCTGTGGCTGGTCGCGCAGTTCCGCCCCTGTGCCTTCGGCGATGGGGGGACCCCCAACCTATGCCTCGGCGATGGGGGGACCCCCAACCTATGCCTCGGCGATGGGGGGACCCCCATCGCCTTGGCCCTCCGGCTGAGGCCCACAACCCCGGGCCGCACCCGGCGACCTGATGTTGTCAGCGGTCTGCGGACCGCATGTGGCTTGTCGCGCAGTTCCCCGCGCCCCTAAAAGCTCTCCCCAGGACCGGATAACGAGAGGGGAACCCACTCCCTGGAAGAGGAGCCCCGCCCCTGGGGCGGGGCCCTTTCGGAGGGCGGCAACGGGGGCGACCAGGGGCGCGGGGAACTGCGCGACAAGCCAGCCACCCAGACGCGGGTGGACCAACCACATCAGGTGGCACCCACCCCTCCCCGGGACGGGCTCCAGCCCCATGACGCATGTCCAGTGCGCGTGGTCGGGGGGTGCAGGGTCGCCCCCGCAACGGACGGCGGAAAAGAAACGGGTCTGCCTCCCAAGAGGCTCACTTCCGCCGTCCGTGAGGAGGTGAGCCCGGAGGCCACCGACCCTCCCGACGCTGCACAAGTGCGCCCGCATACCGCTGGAGCAACGGTCACAT
>NZ_JBFADP010000127.1:0-3495 GCF_040641415.1 Streptomyces sp. NPDC020875
CACACCATCACCCAAAACCCCCACACCCCCATCCACCACATCAACACCCTCACCCCCCAAGAACACCAACAACTCACCCACTGGAACACCACGGAGGTACCGGTCCCGGGGGCGGGCCGGACAGTCCATCAGCTCTTCGCGGACCAGGCGAACCGGACCCCTTCGGCGATCGCCGTCCGCTCGGGTACCGAGAAGCTGACCTACCAGGAGCTGGACGAACGTGCCGGACGGCTGGCCGCCGTCCTGATCGCGGCCGGGGTACGGCCCGAGGAGACCGTGGGCGTCCTGCTGGACCGCTCCGCCGATCTGCTGGTCGCCCTGCTGGCGGTGCTGAAGGCGGGTGCGCACTATCTGCCGCTGGACATCCGGGATCCCCTGGCGCGACGGAACGACTTCCTCCGGGAGACCGGTGCCCGGACGGTGATCACCGACCCGGCCCCGGGCCCGGACGCCGAGCTGCCCGACGGCATCCGGCCGGTCCACGTCGGCGAGACCCTCGACCACCCGGAGCACGGCCCCGAGCCGATGGCCGTGGCAGGTGACGAGCGACAGCTCGCGTACATCATGTACACCTCCGGGTCCACCGGCCGGCCGAAGGGGGTGGCCGTCCCCCACTCGGCGATCGCCGGGCTCGCCGCCGACCGGGTCTGGCGGAACGGGAACCACCGGCGGGTGCTCTTCCACTCCCGGCACTCCTTCGACGCCGCGACCTACGAGATCTGGGTTCCGCTGCTCTCCGGCGGTGAGGTCGTCGTCGCTCCGCCCGGCCAGTTGGGGGCCGCCGAGCTGGCGGACCTGATCGACCGGTACGGGATCACGGCGCTCTGGCTGACGGCGGGGCTCTTCCAACTCGTCGCCCAGGAGAATCCGCACGCCCTGACGGGGCTGCGCGAACTGTGGTCCGGCGGCGATGTGGTCGATCCGCGGGCGGTGGCCCGGGTCCGGGCGGCCTGTCCCGGGCTCGCGGTCGTGGACGGCTACGGCCCGACCGAGAGCACCACCTTCGCCACCTGCTACCGGATCCCGGCGGACGGCCCCGACCCGGCGACGGTCCCGATCGGCCGCCCGCTCGACAACACCCGGGTCCATGTCCTCGACGCCGGGCTCCGCCCGGTCCCGCCGGGTGTCGCGGGTGAGCTGTACATCTCCGGTATCGGTCTGGCCCGCGGCTATCTCGACCGCCCGGGGCTCACCGCCGAACGCTTCGTCGCCGACCCCTACGGCCCGCCCGGCACCCGGATGTACCGCACCGGGGACCTGGCCCGCTGGAGCCCGGAGGGAGTCCTCGACTATCTGGGCCGCGCCGACCAGCAGATGAAGCTGCGCGGCTTCCGGATCGAGCCCGGCGAGATCGAGTCCGTGCTGACCGGGCGGCCCGGGATCGCCCGCGCCGCCGTGGTCCCGTACGGCGAGGGCTCGGGCAGTACCCGGCTGGTGGCCTATCTCGTCCCCGCCGCCGGGGCGGTCCCCGACACCGCCGCGCTCCGGGACCGGCTGGGGAGCGTCCTGCCCGACTACATGGTCCCGGCGGCCTTCGTCACCCTGGACGAGCTGCCGCTGACGGCCAACGGAAAGCTGGACCGCCGAGCCCTGCCCGCCCCGGACTTCGGCGCGCGGACCACCGACCGGGCGCCGGGCACCGAGCGGGAGCGGATACTCGCCGATCTCTTCGCCGACGTCCTCGGCCTGCCGAAGGTGGGTGTCGACGACAACTTCTTCCGGCTCGGCGGGGACAGCATCCTCTCGATCCAGCTGGTGAGCCGGGCGCGGGAACGCGGTGTCGTGATCACCCCGGGCGAGGTGTTCCAGCATCAGTCGGTCGCCGGACTCGCGGCCGTGGCCCGTAACCCGGACGCCCCGACCGGCGCCGGGCCCGAGAGGAACGGCGACGGAGTCGGGGACGTACCGCTCACCCCGGTGATGCTCGACTTCGGTGTCGACGGTCCGGGCTTCGGGGAGTTCCATCAGTCGACGGTGGTCCGAACGCCCGCCGGGGCTACCACGGACTCCCTGGTCCGTACCTTGCAGGCGGTACTCGACCGGCACGACATGCTCAGGGCCCGCCTCGCCGGTACGGGGCCGGACGCCCGGCTGGTCGTCCCCGAGCCGGGGAGCGTCTCCGCCGGTCCGCTGCTGACCAGGACCGAACTGCCCGGCGCGGCCCAGGCCGACCCGGCCGTCTTCGCCGAGGCCGCCGCCGGGGCACGGCGCGAGCTGGACCCGGCCGGGGGCGTGATGCTGCGGGCCGTCTGGTTCGACGGGGGCCCCGGGGCGCCCGGCGCGCTGTTGCTCCTGGTCCACCATCTGGTGGTGGACGGCGTCTCGTGGCGCGTACTGCTGGCCGATGTGGAAACGGCCTGGCGGGCGGTGTCCGCCGGGGACGAGCCCCGGCTGCCCGCCGTGGGGACGTCCTTCCGGCAGTGGTCGCTGCTGCTCGCCGAAGCCGCCCGGGACCCGGAACGGGTCGGGGAGCTGGACATGTGGACCGAGATCCTGGGCGAGCCGGAGCCCCCGCTCGGCGGACGGCCCCTCGATCCCCGCCGGGACACCGTGGGAACCGCGGCCACCCGCTCGTGGACCCTGCCGCCCGAGCTGACCAGGGTCGTGCTCGCGGCAGTGCCGGCCCGGTTCCGCTGCGGCGCGGACGACGTACTGCTGACGGCGCTGGGGCTCGCGTACCACGCGTGGCGGCGGGAGTCGGGCGCCGAGGACGACGGGTCCCTGCTGGTCGACCTCGAAGGGCACGGCCGTCACGATCTGGTGGCCGGGCTCGATCTCTCCCGTACGGTCGGCTGGTTCACCAATGTGCGGCCCCGGCGGATCGATACCGGTACGGCGCCGTTGAGCGGTCCGGCGGCGGGTGCGGCGCTGAAGCGGGTGAAGGAGCAGGGGATCGCCGTTCCCGGGTACGGCCTCGGGTACGGGCTGCTGCGCCGACTCGATCCGGAGACCGCCGGGCGGCTCGCCGGGGCGCCGCGTCCGCAGATCGCCTTCAACTATCTCGGGCGGTTCCCGGTACCGGGCGACGCCGACTGGGCTCCGGTACCGGGGGCGGCGGCGGTCGGGGGCGGCGCCCATCCGGAGATGCCGCTCACGCATGCGCTCTCGGTCAACGCCGTCACTCTGGACGGGCCCGACGGACCTCGGCTGACCTTCGCCTTCGCCTGGCCGGGCGGGCTGCTCGACGAGGACGGCGTACGAGCTCTCGGGGACGGCTGGGTCCGGGCGCTGGGGCTGCTCGCCGAGCACGCGGCGGAGCCGGACTCAGGCGGGCTGACCCCGTCGGACGTACCGCTGGTCGCCCTGGACCAGGCGGAGATCGACGCGATCGGGGCGGAGCTGGAGACGGCCGACATCCTGCCTTTGGCGCCGTTGCAGGAAGGACTGCTCTTCCACGCCCTCTACGACGAGGAATCCCCCGACGTCTACATCGTCCAGATCACCCTCGAACTCGAAGGACCCCTCGACACACCCCGCCTCAAACAAGCCGCCAAC
>NZ_JBFADP010000128.1:0-3449 GCF_040641415.1 Streptomyces sp. NPDC020875
AGGCGCAAGCAACCCGCCTGGCACAGGCAACCCCACACCAGGCGGGGGCCAGGAACCCCACAGCGGGAGGCGACTACGCGTCGAACCACCTGTCCCGCGCCAGTTCCGCCGTACGGGACGGGTCCTCCAGGAGTGCCGCGACCTCGAAGCGGCGGGGCCACTGGTTCGCCGCCCAGGCGAGGCCCGCCGCGACGCCTTCGACGGTCGCCGCGTGGACGACGCCGTCGGGCGTGCGGCGCCAGTCGAGTTCGGTGCCGCCCGCGACGAGTTCCTCGTGTTCGACGTACGTACGCGGCGTCGCCGGGCCCAGCAGGACCCGTACCGACTCCGGCACCTCGTGTTCCTCGCCGTCCGTCGTGACTTCGGCCGCGACCGTCTCGCTCAGTCGCCGTACGGACAGCAGTTCCGCGAGTTCGGCGGCGAGTTCGGGGCGGACGGGCAGCAGCGGCAGTCCGCCGGTGAGCGGGATCAGGTCGGGTACGTCGGCGACGACCGCGTCCGCCGCGTCGACGACCCGTACCTCTCCGTCGATCACGGCCCGCAGTTCGTCGGGGAGGGTGACCTGCTCGGGGTCGAGTTCGGCGAGGGCCGTGTAGAGGCCGTGGAGCTGGGCCGGGGTGACCGGCCGGTCGGGGTCGGCGAGCCGGGTGAGGAGTTCGGCGGCGCCGCCGGGTTCGTCGAGGAGGGCGGCGACCGAGGTCCGTACCCCGAGGGCCCGGAGGACGAGCGCGTCGTCGAAGCCGGTGGCGTCGACGGCTTCGTACAGCCCTGCGAGCAGCGGGTCGCCGCCTTCGGCGCGGAGTCCGGCGGGGCGGCGGCCGTCGAGTACGGGGTGGTCGCGGAGCCACCACGCGGTGTAGGGCCGTACGGTCTCGGTCGTGCCGTCGGGCAGCAGGACGCGTACCGGCTGGACGAGGGCGTCCCGCAGCGGCGGCCGGGAGAGCAGGGTGAGGGCCCGCGGCCAGGCGTCGTCGGCGACGAGGTCGAGATCGCGTACGGCGACGATCTCCGTCGCCACCGGCGGTACGGGGCCTTCGGGCAGCCGGTCGAGTACGTCCTCGCACCAGACGTCGACCGCGTCCAGAAGACCGGCGTCGTCGGGTTCGGCCCAGTCGCCGTCGCGGGGCTCCAGTTCGTCCGGGTCGAGCACCACATCGCCCGCCCTGACCAGCGTGAAGTCGACGAGGACGCCGCAGGCGGCGAGTGGCTGCGCGCCCCAGCGGTCGGCCAGCTCCGTGTCGCAGAAGGCCAGCGCGTCGGGGCGCATCACGGCGGCGAAGGGCCCGTCGGGGAGGACCAGCTCACCGGCGGGGGCGAGTTCGCCGTCCTCGTCGGGGAGGGCGAGCGCGCCGAGCCACGGCTCCTCGCCGGGCTCCAGTTCGGCGGCCCGGACCAGGGCGAGTACGGTCTCCGCCAGTTCCTCGCCCTCCAGGGCGTCCGGGTTGTCCTCGTCCCAGATCTCGCCCGCCTCCATGGACCCGGCGACGGCGGCCCGAACCTGCGGGGTCGTCAGCACCGCGCGGGGTGTCGCGGGGAGGGCGCCCAGCTTCTCCAGCAGGGGGTGCGCGGCGTCGGCGTGGGCGACCTTCAGCCCGAGCCGGGCGAGTTTGACGTGGTCCTCCTCCGGGCCGGGCCCCTCGGGCAGGGGGAGCAGGATCTGCCGGGGCCCGATCACGGTACGGCCGTCCGCGAGGGGGACCGGCAGTCCGGTGAGCCGGTCCGGGTCGACGCCCGCGAGGCTGTCGTACAGCCGCCACCACCAGGACGGGTCGCGTTCCAGTCCGGCGAGCCGGTCGATCGCCTCCGTCAGCGGTACGCGCGCCACGCCGACGGTCCGCAGTTCGGCCCGGCGCTCCAGGCCGGCCGGGAGCAGCGTCGGCAGTACGTCCGCGAGGACGCGTACCGTCTCGGCGCCCGCGCCCTCCAGGACCTCCGCCTCCACCGGGCGCAGGGCCGCGGGGCGGTCCGGCTCGGGCAGCCCGGTCTCCTCCTCGGCGCCCTCCGCGTCTTCCGCGTCCTCCGCGCCTCCCGGCCGGGGGGCGGACGCGGGCAGCAGGAACGCCGTACGGGGCAGCAGCCCGAGGATCTCCGCGCGCAGCGCCCCGTCCAGCTCGCCCTTGCCCAGCGGGCCGGGCACCAGGTCGATCGTGCCCGTCGACACGGGCTCCCAGCCGCCGAGGAGTTCCGCGTACGCCTCCGCCGCGCGCGCCACCACGAAGTCCGTGAGCGGCCCGGGCGCCGGGTGACGGCGGGCCGTGTCCAGTGGCAGCGACGCGATCAGCAGAGCCGGTACGCCGAGGGGCTCGTCGGTCGGCGTCGGCGCGTGCACCACCGGCGCGGTGGCGGGACGTACCGGCGCGCCGTCGCCGTCGACGGGCACCGCCCACGTCACCGACCAGTACGGGCGCAGCCGCTCCTCGATCGGACGGTCCCTCAGCAGCGCCGGGTCGGTGGCGCCGTGGTGGGTGACGGTCCGCCAGCGGCGGGGGGCGGCGGCGCTGTCCGTGATCCGGACGTACGGCCCGTCGACGGCCCGGGTCAGGGTACGGACACCCGCCGGGGTGTCGATCACGATCTCGGCGAGACCCGTGAGGGTGAGCAGCAGGGCGTCGTCGACGGTACGGAGCAACTGGTCCACGAGGTCCGCGGCGGCGCCGTCCCGCAGGGGCAGCACCACGACCGTGTCGTAGCCGTCGGGCGCGGTGCCCTCGGCGGGCAGCGGCAGCCGCAGCAGCGGAACGTGCCCGTCCCGGCGCTTCAACTCCTCCCCCAGGCCGGGGCTCTCCCCCGCGGCGCCCTCCGCGAGGGCGCGGGCCTCGGCGAGCGACCAGCGGACCCCGCCGTGGCGGCCCAGGACGGCGGGCTCGTCGGAGACGGCGAGCACGGCGGCGAACCCGACTCCGAACCGGCCGACGGGTCCGGCGTCGCCGCCCTCCGCGCCCTCGGCGCCGTCCGCGCCCCCGGCGCCCGTCTGGTCTCGTTTGGCGGACGCCCGCAGGGTGCTGAGGGACTCCGCCCCCGCCGCGTCGAGCGGGGCGCCCGTGTTCGCGGCGGCGAGGGTGCCCTCACGGAGCGTCAACCGCAGCCGACCCGGGGTACGGGACCGGGCGGCGGCGTCGGCGGCGTTCTGCGCCAGCTCCACGACGAGACGGTCCCGGTAACCCCCGAGAACGAGATCCTCCTCGGCGTTGGCGTCCTCCCGGAACCGCGCGGGACTCGCCGCCCACGCGTCGAGGACCCCGCGCCGCAGCCGCGCGGTGCCGAACGGATCGGGGGTGCCGGGCGCTTCGGTACTCACGCTGTGCTCCGCTTCTGTGCCGGTGTAGCTCGATGCGCCGAAGGTACCGGGTCGCCTCCCGCGGGGTCGCCTCCCGCTGTGGGGTGCCTGGTCCTCAGGCGCCTGGTGTGGGGCTCCCCGCCTCGTGCGGGGCCGTTCGCGCCTCGCGCCC
>NZ_JBFADP010000129.1:0-3227 GCF_040641415.1 Streptomyces sp. NPDC020875
GGGTGGGGTGACGGGTGGCTGGTCGTTGTTTGAGAACTACACAGTGGACGCGAGCATCTGTGGCCAAGTTTTTAAGGGCGCACGGTGGATGCCTTGGCACCAGGAACCGATGAAGGACGTGGGAGGCCACGATAGTCCCCGGGGAGTCGTCAACCAGGCTTTGATCCGGGGGTTTCCGAATGGGGAAACCCGGCAGTCGTCATGGGCTGTCACCTACTGCTGAACACATAGGCAGTGTGGAGGGAACGAGGGGAAGTGAAACATCTCAGTACCCTCAGGAAGAGAAAACAACCGTGATTCCGGGAGTAGTGGCGAGCGAAACCGGATGAGGCCAAACCGTATGTGTGTGATACCCGGCAGGGGTTGCGCATGCGGGGTTGTGGGATCTCTTTACTGCGGTCTGCCGGCCGTGGGACGAGTCAGAAACCGTATGGATAGGCGAAGGGCATGCGAAAGGCCCGGCGTAGAGGGTAAGACCCCCGTAGCTGAAATTCATGCGGCTCGTTTAAGAGACACCCAAGTAGCACGGGGCCCGAGAAATCCCGTGTGAATCTGGCGGGACCACCCGTTAAGCCTAAATATTCCCTGGTGACCGATAGCGGATAGTACCGTGAGGGAATGGTGAAAAGTACCGCGGGAGCGGAGTGAAATAGTACCTGAAACCGTGTGCCTACAAGCCGTGGGAGCGTCGGGAGTCGGATTTATCCGGCTCCTCGTGACTGCGTGCCTTTTGAAGAATGAGCCTGCGAGTTTGCGGTGTGTTGCGAGGTTAACCCGTGTGGGGAAGCCGTAGCGAAAGCGAGTCCGAACAGGGCGATTTAGTAGCGCGCTCAAGACCCGAAGCGGAGTGATCTAGCCATGGGCAGGTTGAAGCGGCTGTAAGAGGTCGTGGAGGACCGAACCCACCAGGGTTGAAAACCTGGGGGATGACCTGTGGTTAGGGGTGAAAGGCCAATCAAACTCCGTGATAGCTGGTTCTCCCCGAAATGCATTTAGGTGCAGCGTCGTGTGTTTCTTGCCGGAGGTAGAGCACTGGATAGGCGATGGGCCCTACCGGGTTACTGACCTTAGCCAAACTCCGAATGCCGGTAAGTGAGAGCGCGGCAGTGAGACTGTGGGGGATAAGCTCCATGGTCGAGAGGGAAACAGCCCAGAGCATCGACTAAGGCCCCTAAGCGTACGCTAAGTGGGAAAGGATGTGGAGTCGCAGAGACAACCAGGAGGTTGGCTTAGAAGCAGCCACCCTTGAAAGAGTGCGTAATAGCTCACTGGTCAAGTGATTCCGCGCCGACAATGTAGCGGGGCTCAAGCGTACCGCCGAAGTCGTGTCAATCCAACGTATAGCCCCAACGGGTGTTGGGTTGGGTAGGGGAGCGTCGTGTGCCGGGTGAAGCCGCGCCGGAAGGCAGTGGTGGATGGTACACGAGTGAGAATGCAGGCATGAGTAGCGATACACACGTGGGAAACGTGTGCGCCGATTGACTAAGGGTTCCTGGGTCAAGCTGATCTGCCCAGGGTAAGTCGGGACCTAAGGCGAGGCCGACAGGCGTAGTCGATGGACAACCGGTTGATATTCCGGTACCCGCTTTGAAGCGCCCAGTATCGAATCCTCTGATGCTAAGGCCGTGAAACCGCCGGGCGAGTCTTCGGACGAGTTCGGAGTGGTGGAGCCGCTGAACCGAGGTGGTAGTAGGTAAGTGATGGGGTGACGCAGGAAGGTAGTCCAGCCCGGGCGGTGGTTGTCCCGGGGTAAGGGTGTAGCCCGTGTGGTAGGTAAATCCGCTGCACATGAGGGTGAGACCTGATGCCGAGCCGATTGTGGTGAAGTGGATGATCCTATGCTGTCGAGAAAAGCCTCTAGCGAGTTTCAAGGCGGCCCGTACCCTAAACCGACTCAGGTGGTCAGGTAGAGAATACCGAGGCGTTCGGGTGAACTATGGTTAAGGAACTCGGCAAAATGCCCCCGTAACTTCGGGAGAAGGGGGGCCACGTCTGGTGAGGGAACTTGCTTCCTGAGCTGGGGGTGGCCGCAGAGACCAGCGAGAAGCGACTGTTTACTAAAAACACAGGTCCGTGCGAAGCCGTAAGGCGATGTATACGGACTGACGCCTGCCCGGTGCTGGAACGTTAAGGGGACCGGTTAGTGATCTTTCGGGGTTGCGAAGCTGAGAACTTAAGCGCCAGTAAACGGCGGTGGTAACTATAACCATCCTAAGGTAGCGAAATTCCTTGTCGGGTAAGTTCCGACCTGCACGAATGGCGTAACGACTTCTCGACTGTCTCAACCATAGGCCCGGTGAAATTGCACTACGAGTAAAGATGCTCGTTTCGCGCAGCAGGACGGAAAGACCCCGGGACCTTTACTACAGTTTGATATTGGTGTTCGGTTCGGCTTGTGTAGGATAGGTGGGAGACTTTGAAGCGGCCACGCCAGTGGTTGTGGAGTCGCTGTTGAAATACCACTCTGGTCGTGCTGGATGTCTAACCTGGGTCCGTGATCCGGATCAGGGACAGTGTCTGATGGGTAGTTTAACTGGGGCGGTTGCCTCCTAAAGGGTAACGGAGGCGCCCAAAGGTTCCCTCAGCCTGGTTGGTAATCAGGTGTTGAGTGTAAGTGCACAAGGGAGCTTGACTGTGAGACCGACGGGTCGAGCAGGGACGAAAGTCGGGACTAGTGATCCGGCGGTGGCTTGTGGAAGCGCCGTCGCTCAACGGATAAAAGGTACCCCGGGGATAACAGGCTGATCTTCCCCAAGAGTCCATATCGACGGGATGGTTTGGCACCTCGATGTCGGCTCGTCGCATCCTGGGGCTGGAGTCGGTCCCAAGGGTTGGGCTGTTCGCCCATTAAAGCGGTACGCGAGCTGGGTTTAGAACGTCGTGAGACAGTTCGGTCCCTATCCGCTGTGCGCGTAGGAGTCTTGAGAAGGGCTGTCCCTAGTACGAGAGGACCGGGACGGACGAACCTCTGGTGTGCCAGTTGTCCTGCCAAGGGCATGGCTGGTTGGCTACGTTCGGAAAGGATAACCGCTGAAAGCATCTAAGCGGGAAGCCTGCTTCGAGATGAGGACTCCCACCCCCTTTGAGGGGTTAAGGCTCCCAGTAGACGACTGGGTTGATAGGCCGGATCTGGAAGCCAGGTAACTGGTGGAGGTGACCGGTACTAATAGGCCGAGGGCTTGTCCATTGATGCTCGCGTCCACTGTGTTAGTTCTGAGGCAACGACC
>NZ_JBFADP010000130.1:0-3181 GCF_040641415.1 Streptomyces sp. NPDC020875
GGTTACATTCCGAACCCGGAAGCTAAGCCTTTCAGCGCCGATGGTACTGCAGGGGGGACCCTGTGGGAGAGTAGGACGCCGCCGAACAATTTTTGAGTGAGGGCTCTGGCCCCTTGAGACTATGTCTCGGGGCCAGAGCCCTTTCTGCATTTCAGGGGCGTTCCTCGAAGGCAGGGACGGAGGAGTCTTTCCTAGCTGGCCGCCGCCCCTGCTCTGTCTTCAGCGCCGGACAGCCGCCCGCTGGAGCGGGTGAGAGCGCGTCGCGTGCCGAGTCCACCACCGGTGCTGCCGGAGCTCCGCAGCTAGTCCGTCATGGGGCCCGAGGAGGGCGCGTTCCCCCGAGGCCGTACGGGACGCCGGGACCCACTCCCAGAACCCGGCTCAGGCCCGTTGGAGAAGGCCGGGGTGTTCTCGTGGTGTGGTACCGCGTGTGGTACCGCCTCGATGGGGATCTTCACGGAAACGGAAAGAGTCCCGCCGGAACATTCCGGCGGGACTCATTCGGTGCTGGTGGGTGTCTCAGCGGCTGTCAGCGGCGTCTGCGGGCGGGGCGGCGCCGTAGCCGGGGAGTCCGGCCGCGCGGCCCAGCTCGATGTCGAGGCCCTCGCGGCGGATGCGCTGGTCGACGTAGAGGAGGACATTGACCCCGGCGGCGATCGGCAGGGTGATCATCGAGCCGATCACGGCGCCGACGCCGGTGACGATCAGATACGTCCAGCTGAATCCGGAGAACTGGTTGGAGTAGAGATAGTCGGTGCTGCTGCCGTCGATGGCGATGGCGGCGATGCCGAACGGCATGTCGATGACCATCTGGACGATGGTGGTCAGCAGCAGGGTCAGCAGGAGGACGGCGAATACTCGCCACCAGGCGCCGTTGACCAGCTTGGCCGAGCGGCGCAACGCGTCGGCGACGCCCTGGCGCTCCAGCATCAGGGCCGGGGGCGCGAGGGCGAACCGGACCAGCAGCCACATCGCGACGGGGAGGGCGGCGAAACCGCCCAGCAGGGCCAGGGCGGTGCCTCCGACGCCGCCGATCAGGGCGCCGGGGAGGATTCCCACCGCCAGGACGGCCGCGCCCATCAAAGGCACCAGGAACGTCACGGCCAGCAGCTGGGGCAGCCGGGGGCGGGCCTCGCGCCACGCCTCGGCGAGCGATACGGGTCGGCCGAGGACCGAGCGGCTGATGACGACCGTCATCAGGGCCGTGGTGAAGAAGGTGCCGAAGAGCGAGATCAGGAACATGGGACCCAGGGCCGCCGTATACGACCCCAGGGCGTCCATGGCCTGTTCCATGGCCACCTCGGGGTCGGCGTTCTCGTCTATCTCGGTGGTGCCCGGCAGCAGATGGCGCAGGACGAGGACATTCGCGGTCTCCACGACGGCGGCGACGCCGATCGTGATGGTCAGGACGGTGCGCCAGTGGGCGCGGAGCGTCGAGACGGCGCCTTCGAGGAGTTCCCCGATGCTCAGCGGGCGCAGCGGGATCACTCCGGGCTTGGGCGCCTCGGGGATGCCCCAGCCGCCCTGGAACCCCGGACCGCCCCAGCCGGGGCCGCTGGGCGGCGGAGCCTGGCCGCCGCCGTACGGACCCGGTGCGGACGGTGCGGACCACTGACCGGCGGGGGGCTGTCGGCTGGACCACTTCGAATCGGAGCCGGCCTGGTCGGCGGGCTCCGCGGGGCGGGGCACCTGAGCGCCCTGTTCCTCGGAGGAAGCGGATCCGGGCGAGAGCCGGCCCGGAGAGTCGTTCACGGTCGTCCACCTCGTGAGTCGGTCGTGGCAGCGGGCCGAAGAGCCGCTGCCTGCGGGAAGCCGGTGCCGTCGGGTGAGCGGCGGGCCGTCAGCCATCGTGCCACGCACCCCCCGCCCCGTGGACGGGTGCCGGGGGCCGGGTGCCCGCCGAGCCTTCTTTCCCGGCGGGGGAGGCGGCAGACTGTGCGGATGGCTGATCAGTACGCGCGAGGGCGCGGCGGTGACGGGTCACGACTTCCGGTCCTGCGGTGGGACGAGACGGCGGAGGGGCCCCGGTTGGTCCTCCTCGACCAGACCCGGCTGCCGGGTGAGGAGACCGAGGCCGTCTGTGCCGACGTCCCGGCCGTGGTCGCGGCGATCCGGAGTCTGGCCGTCCGCGGTGCGCCGCTGCTGGGCATCACCGGGGCCTACGGGGTGGCGCTGGCCGCCGCCCGGGGCGATGACGTGGAGAGCGCCGCCGCCGTGCTGGCGGGGGCGCGGCCCACCGCCGTGAACCTGGGATACGGGGCGCGGCTGGCGCTGGCGGCGTACCGGGCCGAGGCGGTACGCGGCACCGGGCGGGCGGCCGCGGCCGCGCTGGCGGCGGCGCGGGAGCTGCACCGCGAGGACGCCGAGGCCAGTGACCGGATGGCGGCCCATGGGCTGGCCCTCCTCGGTGAACTCGTGCCGGGCGGCGCCTATCGCGTTCTCACCCACTGCAATACGGGGGCGCTGGTGTCGGGCGGGGAGGGTACGGCGTTCGCGGTGGCGCTGGCCGCGCACCGCGCGGGCCGGTTGCGGCGGCTGTGGGTAGACGAGACCCGTCCTCTGTTGCAGGGGGCCCGGCTCACGGCGTGGGAGGCCGCGCGGTCCGGGATGCCGTACACGCTGCTGACGGACAACGCGGCGGGGTCGCTGTTCGCGGCGGGGGAGGTGGACGCCGTTCTCATCGGTGCCGACCGGATTGCGGCGGACGGCGCGGTGGCCAACAAGGTGGGCAGCTATCCGCTGGCCGTACTGGCGCGTTACCACCATGTGCCGTTCATCGTGGTCGCCCCGACGACCACCGTGGACCCGGACACCCCCGACGGGGCGGCGATCGAGGTGGAGCGGCGGGACGCGGACGAGGTCACCCGGGGTACGGGCGGCGGTCGGCCGGTGGCGCCCGAGGGCACGGAGGCGTACAACCCGGCCTTCGACGTGACCCCGCCGGAGCTGGTCACCGCGATCGTCACCGAGCGGGGGACGCTGTCGCCGGTCACGGGCGGCGGTATGGCCGGGCTGTGGAGCGGCACCGGCCCGCTGGGCGCTGGCTGAACCCGGCCCGGCCGTCGGGCGCCAGGCCGTGTCTTCAAAATGGCGCCGTCCGCCCGTAGGGCGGGGCCCGCGGCGTCCGGTGCGTGCAGTCGCAAGGCGGAGGGTTTCCCTCGTACTGGACGTACTTGGGAAA
>NZ_JBFADP010000131.1:0-3119 GCF_040641415.1 Streptomyces sp. NPDC020875
GGGTGGTCGTAGGGGAGGGGGAGGGTTTCGGGGAGGTTGCTGAGGTTGTTTTTCCAGTATTCGAGTTGCTGGGCGGCGAGGCTGTTGGGGTCGTTTTCGTCGCCGAGGAGGGTTTTCTGCCAGAGGGTGTAATCGGCGTACTGCACCGGCAGAACCGGACGGGGCTCCGTGGCCTCGATGTCTTCGGCCGTGCCTTCCGCGGATATTCCGTCCGTGCGCTCCTGGTAGAAGTGCAGCAAGTCGGTGAGGAGGGGGCGGATCGATTCACCGTCGGCCGCGATGTGATGGACCACGAGAACGAGAGAGTGTTCCTTCGGAGCCGTCGTCAGCAGAACGACCCGGAGCGGAAACTCCTCGGTCAGCACAAAACCCTGCCGAATGATCTCGTCCACCGCGGCGGGCAGCTCATCGGCGCCGATCCGGCGCCGGGCGAGCCGGGGTTCGGCCTCTTCGGGGGTGTGGATGTGCTGGTGGGGGGTTCCGTCGGTTTCGGGGAAGGTGGTCCGGAGCGTTTCATGGCGCTCGACCAGATCGAAGAACGCCTGACGGAGGGCTTCGGGGTCGACGGTTCCGCTGAGGTTGATGATGAAGGGGATGTTGTAGGTGGGGGTCGGGCCCTGGAGCTGGTTGAGGAACCAGAGTCGTCGCTGAGCCGACGACAGCGGAACCAGCTCCGGCCGGGTCGCGGCTTCCAGTGGCGGCCGTACGGTCGTGGTGTCGTCCAGATGATGGGTGAGCCGGGCGACCGTGGGGTGGTCGAAGAGGGTCCGGACGGTGACTTCCTTGCCGAGCGCGGCCCGGATGGCCCCGGCGAGCCGGGTGGCGAGCAGGGAGTGGCCGCCCAGCTGGAAGAAGTTGTCGTCCACCCCGACCGAGGCGAGTCCCAGGGTCTCGGCGAAGAGTCCGGCGAGTACGCGCTCCCGTTCCGTCAGCGGCTCCCCGCCGTCGGCCGGGCCGGTGCCGCCGGGGCCGGAGCCGGGCCCGGGGACGGGCAGGGCCCGCCGGTCGAGCTTTCCGCTGGTGGTCAGCGGAAGCTCGGCCAGCACCATGAACACTCCCGGGACCATATGGTCCGGCAGTCGGCGCTGTACGTCCCGGCGCAGTGCGGCGGTATCCACCGTCACTCCGTCGGCGGGGACCACATAGGCGATGAGCTGGGTGTTCTCGGACTGGTCGAGCCGGGTACCGACGGCGGCCCCCGCGATCCCGGGACAATCGCTCAGTACGGACTCGATCTCGCCCAGCTCGATCCGGTAGCCGCGGACCTTGACCTGCTGGTCGGCGCGGCCCAGATAGTCGAGGACTCCCTCCGGGCTCCAGCGGGCCAGGTCCCCGGTGCGGTACATCCGTGAACCCGGCGGGCCGTAGGGGTCGGCGACGAAGCGTTCGGCGGTGAGCCCCGGCCGGTTGAGATAGCCCCGGGCCAGCCCGGCCCCGGCGACGTACAGCTCACCCGCGACACCCGGCGGCACCGGGCGGAGCACGCTGTCCAGGACGAGCAGCCGGACATCGGGGACGGCGACCCCGATGGCGCCGGTGGTGGAACCGGTGTCGGCGGTCGTGATGCCGTGATGGGTGACATAGACCGTGGTCTCGGTGGGGCCGTACATGTTCACCAGGACCGGTTCGGTGTCGGCGTGCCGCTCGTACCAGTCGGTCAGCCGGGTCGGGTCGAGGGCCTCGCCCGCCAGGATCACCCGGCGCAGGGCGAGCCGTCCGTCGGCGGGCGTGGCGTCCCGGTCGGCCTGGATGAGCTGGTAGAAGGCCGACGGTGTCTGGTTGAGGACCGTGACCCCCTCGTCCACCATCAGTCGGCGGAGTTCCGTCGCGATCCGGCTGGTGGTGAGCGGGGCGATCACGATCCGGCCGCCGTGCAGCAGGGCGCCCCAGATCTCCCAGACGGAGACGTCGAACGCGTAGGAGTGGAAGAGGAGCCAGACGTCGTCCGGGCCGAAGCCGAACCAGTGGTCCGTCTCGGTGAGCAGCCGGTGCACGGTGGAGTGGGGGACCACCACGCCCTTGGGCCGGCCGGTGGAGCCGGAGGTGTAGATGACATAGGCGCGGTCGTCCGGCCGGAGTGGGGCGACGCGGTCGGCGTCCGTCGGATTCGTGGCGGGCAGTTCCGCGAGCCGGCGTACGGTGCCGGGGGCGTCCAGAACGGTCCGCGGGACCGCCGGTCCGGGCAGCTCCGTCGCCGTCTCGCCGGTGGTGAGGAGATGACGGGCCCCCGCGTCGTCGACGACGAAGGCGATCCGGTCGGCCGGGTCCCCGGGGTCGATCGGCAGATAGGCGGCCCCGGCTTTGAGGACCGCGAGTACGGAGACGATGGTCTCGGCCGACCGGGGCAGTACCAGGGCGACGACGTCCTCGGGTCCGACACCCTGCCCGATGAGGTGGTGGGCGAGCCGGTTGGCCCGTTCATCGAGTTCGGCGTAACTGAGCGACCGGGATCCGCAGGTGACGGCGGTGGCGTCCGGTGTCGCCGCGGCCCGGGCCTCGAAGAGTTCGGGGAGGAGCCGGTGCTCCGGACGGGGTGTCCGTTCGCGCCAGCGCTCGGGCACCAGCCGGTCCCGCTCCGCCGGGGTGAGGAGATCGAGATCGCGGATCCGGGTATCGGGTGCCCGCGCGTAGATTTCGAGCAACCGGATATAGCGGTCCAGATAGCTCTCGGCTGTCGCCCGGTCGAAGTATTCGGTGCGATGGGCGAGCCGGATCCGCATCCGTTCCCCGGGTACCACGGAAAGGGTGAGCGGATAGTGCGTGATGCCGTCCCCGTGTGCGTGCCAGCCGGTGATCCGCAGGTCGCCCAGCTCATTGAGGGAGCTGAAATCGACGGGGTAGTTTTCGAGGACGGTGGTGGTGTCGAAGAGGTGGGTGTGGGGGGTGGTGTTGGTGATGGTGGTGAGGGGGAGGTGTTGGTGGTCGAGGAGTTGGGCTTGTTGGTTTTGGTGGTGGGTGAGGTGTTGGGTGAGTGTGTGGTGGTGGTGTATTTGGGTGTGGGTGGGGATGGTGTTGATGAAGAGGCCGATCATGGTGTTGATGTGGGGTATTTCGGGGGGTCGGCCGTTGACGGTGGTTCCGAAGGTGATGTCGTTTTGGTTGGTGAGGGTGTTGAGGAG
>NZ_JBFADP010000132.1:0-3028 GCF_040641415.1 Streptomyces sp. NPDC020875
GGCCTCCGCATCGAACCCGCCGAAATCGAAACCACCCTCACCACCCACCCCCACCTCACCCACACCACCATCCACCTCCGCGAAGACACCCCGGGCGTCCAGCACCTGGTGGCCTATGTCGTCCCGGTGGACGGTACGACTCCGCCCGACGACGCCGAGCTGAGGGCCTGGGCGACGGACCGGCTGCCGGAGTACATGGTCCCCTCCGCCTTCGTCACCCTCACCGAACTCCCCCTCACCCCCAACGGCAAACTCGACCGACGCGCCCTCCCCGCACCGCTGTTCGGGGACCGGGAGACGGGCCGCGCGCCGCGCGACGCCCGGGAGGAGATCGCCACCGGGGTGTTC
Source organism: Streptomyces sp. NPDC020875 (assembly GCF_040641415.1). Classification (NCBI taxonomy): domain Bacteria; kingdom Bacillati; phylum Actinomycetota; class Actinomycetes; order Kitasatosporales; family Streptomycetaceae; genus Streptomyces; species Streptomyces sp. NPDC020875. The sequence goes on from NZ_JBFADP010000132.1 coordinate 349, forward strand.
GCGGACGCGCTGGGTCTGCGGTCGGTCGGCGCGGACGACGACTTCTTCGTCCTGGGCGGCCACTCACTGCTGGCGGCCCGGGTCGCGGGCCGACTGCGGGAGGCCCTGGGCGGTGACTGCGCCGTACGGGACGTGTTCGAGCTGCGGACCCCGGCCCGGCTGGCCGAGGGACTCGCCCGGCGGTCCGCCCCGGACGGCGGCCCGACGGCTCCGGCGCTCACCAGTTACCCCGCCTGGCGGGCCGCGCGTCCGCCGCTGTCGTACGCCCAGCACCGGCTCTGGCTGCTGGACGCGGTCCGCGGTACGGGCCCGGTGTACAACGTGCCGCTCGCGGTCCGGCTGCTGGGCCCGGTCGACACCGATGCGCTGCGCGCGGCGGTCGGCGACGTGGTGGCCCGGCACGAGGTGCTGCGTACAGTGATCGCCGAATTCGAGGGCGAGCCGTATCAGCGGATCCTGCCCGCCGACGGGGCCGAGGTGCCGTTCGAGGTGCGCGAGGTCGCCGCCGGGCGGCTGCGGGCCGAGGCGGAGTCCGCCGGTGGCCGCGCCTTCGATCTGGCCCGGGAACTCCCGGTCCGGGTGACCCTGCTGCGGTCGGCCCCGGACGACGCGGTGCTGCTGGTGCTGATCCATCACATCGCCACCGACGAGGCGTCCGCCGCCCCGCTGCTGGCGGATCTGTCCCATGCCTACTCGGCGCGTACGGCCGGTGCGGCGCCGGAGTTCGGTCCGCTGCCGGTGCAGTACGCCGACTACGCGCTCTGGCAGCGGGAGACCCTGGGCGAGCCGGAGGACCCGGACTCGCGGACCGCCGCCGAGACCGCGTACTGGCGCGACACCCTCGCCGGACTCCCGGCCGAGATCGCCCTGCCCGCCGACCGGCCCCGCCCGGCGGAGCCCACCTACCGGGGCGGTGTGGTGCCGTTCACGGTTCCGGCCGCGACGGCGGACGGGCTGCTGCGGCTGGCCCGGGGCGCGGGGGCCACCCCGTTCATGGTGGCCCACGCGGCGGTGGCGGCGCTGCTGCACCGGCTGGGCGCGGGCGACGACATACCGCTGGGCAGCCCGGTGTCGGGCCGCCCGGGTCCCGAGGTCGACGGGTTGGTCGGGTTCTTCCTCAATACCCTCGTCCTGCGGGCCGATCTGTCGGGGAACCCCACCTTCGCGGGGCTGGTGGAGCGTGTCCGGGATACGGCGCTGGCCGGGTTCGCCCATGCCGAACTGCCGCTGGAGGCGGTCGTGGCGGCGGTGGACCACGAGCGGTCCCGCTCCCGGAACCCGCTGTTCCAGACGATGGTCACCTATCACTCGGCGGAGGAGTCCGCCGAGGAGCTGTTCGGGGTTCCGGCCGAGGAGTTCTGGGTGGAGACCGGGGGCGCCAAGCTCGATCTGGAGCTGGCCTTCGGCACCCTTCTGCCCGGTACGGACGTCGAGGGCGGAATCCGCTACGCGGCGGATCTCTTCGACGAGTCGACGGTGGCGGTGCTGGCCGAGCGGCTGATCCGGCTGCTGACGGCCGTGGCCGCTGATCCGTCGGTACGCCTCTCGGAGATCACCCTCCTCGACGACGCCGAGCGGGACCTGATCCTGCACGGCTTCAACGACACCGCCGTCACCCTCGACGGACCCACCACCCTCGCCGACCTCGTCACCGCCGGAGCGAAGGACGCCCAAGGCCCGGCCCTGGTCTTCGAATCCACCGAAACCTCCCGCCCCGACTTCGAATCCGCCGTCAACCGGCTCGCCCGACTGCTGATCGGGAACGGCGCCGGGCCGGAGACGATCGTCGCCGTCGCCCTCCCCCGCTCCCCCGAACTCCTCATCGCCCTGCACGCCGTCGTCCGCGCCGGCGCCGCCTACCTCCCGCTCGATCTCACCCTGCCCGCCGAACGGCTCGGCTATCTGCTGGAGGCGGGCGGTCCGGCCCTGGTACTGACCGACGCCGACGGAGCGGCGGCGCTGCCCGAGGCGTCCGGGGTGCCGAGGATCGTGCTCGGTTCGGAGCGAGCGGCGGCCGAGATCGCCGTACTGCCGGACGGGCCGGTGACGGACGCGGACCGGACCCGACCGCTGCTGCCGGACCATCCCGCGTATCTGATCTTCACCAGCGGTTCCACCGGCCGCCCCAAGGGCGTTCTGGTCGAACACCGGGCGATCGTCAACCGACTCCGGTGGATGCAGCACGCCTACGACCTCACGGCAGCCGACCGGGTCCTTCAGAAGACCCCCACCAGCTTCGATGTCTCCGTCTGGGAACTCTTCTGGCCCCTCGCCCAGGGCATACCCCTCGTCATCGCCCGCCCCGACGGACACAAGGAGCCGGAATACCTCAATGCCCTCATCAGGGAGGAGGCCGTGTCGGTCTGTCATTTCGTGCCCTCGATGCTGGGCGCCTATCTGGCCGACCACACCATCGACAGCACCCCTTCGCTCCGGCTGGTGGTGTGCAGCGGTGAGGCCCTGACCACGGACCTGGTCGACCGCTTCCACGACCACAACGGCCGTAGCGCCGTACTGGCGAACCTCTACGGCCCCACGGAGGCGGCCGTCGACGTCACCGCCGCACCCACCACACCAGGAACCACCACCCCCACCGCACCCATCGGAACCCCCGTCTGGAACACCCGCACCTACATCCTCGACCACCACCTCAACCCCGTACCCCCCGGCACCCCCGGAG
>NZ_JBFADP010000133.1:0-2972 GCF_040641415.1 Streptomyces sp. NPDC020875
GGCTTGTCGCGCAGTTCCCCGCGCCCCTAAATGCTCTCCAGCTCCCCGCCCCTGGGGAAGGGGCCGTCTCTGTGCAAGGGCGGCAAGGAGGGCAACCAGGGGCGCGGGGAACTGCGCGACCAGCCACAGGCGGTCCGCAGACCGCCGACATCATCAGGTCGCCGGACGGGCCCGAGGATTTTGGTGCGGCAACCCGGAGGGCCGAGGCGCTGGGGGCCACCCCCGAGCACGACAAGACGGCCTGACGGCGCAGGGGGCGGAGCCCGGGGCTCGCGGGGGCTACTCAGGGCGCGGCTGAGTATCCGGGCCGATGCCCGGCGCCGGTTCCGCGGTCAGACTCCGGGCATGACCTCGTCCCCACCCCCGCTGCCGCCCGCCGACGAACTCGTTCTCGTCGACCGCGAGCTGGCCCGGCTGGAAGCCCATCGCGGGCAGCTGCTGTTGCGGCGTGCCTGGCTGATCTCGCGGATCTCCGGGCCCGCCGCGCCGCGCGCCCGGGCGGGGGGCGGCGGGCCCGTGCCGTATTCCGTCGGTCCGGCCGGACCGACCGCGGACGTCTCCGGGCCCGGTGCCCGGAACGTACTGCTGGCGCTGGGCGGAACGCTGCTGGCCATCGCCGCTATCGCGTTCACGGTGGTCAGCTGGGGGTCGCTGGGTATCGCCGGGCGGGGTGCCGTACTCGCGGCGCTGACGGCGGCCGCGCTGGGGCTGCCGGTCGTGCTGGGGCGGCGCGGGCTGATGGCCACGGCCGAGGCGGTGGCCGGGCTCGGGCTGGTGCTGACCGTGCTGGACGCCTACGCCCTGCGGCAGATCGGGCTCGGCGGCGGCGACCCGGTCGTGTACACGGGGTCGGCGGCGGCCGTGCTGGCGGTGGCGTGGGCGGCGTACGGCCGGGCGCTGCCCGGTCTCGCGGTGCCGCTGCCCGCGGCGGTGGCGGCGGCCCAACTGCCTTTGGTGCTCTGGGCGTCGGCGGCGGACGGCGGACTGGTGGCGGCGGCCCTGACGGCGACCGCCGCGTTCGACGTGGCGATCGCCGTGCGGCTGGCGCACCCGGTCGTCCGGCCTCTGGCGGCCGGCTTCGCCGTGGCGACGGGCGGCTGGGCGGCGGCGGACGGGATCGTCGCCTCGGCCCTGGCGGATTCGCCGGGCGCGGCGCTCGGCCCGGGGGCGCGGTTGACGGTGCTGGCGGCGGTGGCGCTGTACGCGGCCCGTCCCGGGACCCGGGCGGCCGTGCCGGGGGCGGTGGCCGCCGGTCTCGTCCTGACGGCCGCCCTGGGCGGTCCGGTACGGGCGGCGGTGCCTGCCGCCTGGGCGGTGAGCGCGTACACGCTGATCGCTGCGGTGCTGTTCGTCGCGGTCCCGGCCCGGCTGCCCGCCGATGTGGCGCGGGGGCTGCGCGGGGCGGCGGCGGGGGTCCTGGGCGGCGCGCTCGTACTGACGCTGCCGCTGACGGTGCTGGCCCTGGCCGGACCGGTGACGACGCTGCCGGGGTTGTGGCGGGGCGCGCCGGACGACGCGTACGCGGCGGTGGGTACGGAGCTGCCGGTGGCGTTCTTCTCGGCGGCGCCGGTGACACTGCTCCTGGTGGCGGGGGTGCTGGCCCGGTACGGCCGGTGGACGGACGCGCGGCCCGGGACGGAGCGGCCGGAGACGGAGGGGCCCGCGGCAGGGCGGCCCGGGACGGAGCGGCCGGAGCACGAGCCGACCGAGCCGTCGGGGGCCGGGGAGACCGGGCGGCTCGTCGCCCCGGGCGTCGCGGCCGGGCTGCTGTGGGCGGCGCTGGCCACGGTCCCGGCGGCCGTGTCGATGCCGTACCCGGCGGCCGTCGGGTACGGCCTGGCGCTCGCCCTGGGGGCGCTGGCCCTGGGCGCCCTCGTACGGTCGCCGGTGACGGGCCCGGTGGTGCCGGTCTGCGGGCTGCTGGGCGCGGCGGCGGTCGGCGGGCTGGCCTCGGCCGACCGGTCCGCGACCTTCGTCGTCCTGGGCGCGGTGGTCGCGGCGCTGGTGGCGGGGGCGGGCACGGCCCGGGCGGGAGCGGCGGTACGGACCGGGTACACGGTCGCCGCGGCCCTGTTCGGCTGCTGGCTGCTGCTGGCCGGGGCGCGGGCGGCGGAGCTGTCGGGGTCCTGGTCGGGGCTGCTGCTGATGGTGGTGCCCGCGGTGCTGTGCGCGGTCGCCGGCCGCCGGTCCGCGTCCCGGGCCGTCCCGCTGGAGGCGACGGCGGCGCTGGTGACGGCGGTGGCGCTGCTGCTGGCGTCGGGGGATCTGCCGATGATCTCCGTACTGCTGGGGCTCGCCGGGTCGCTGGCGGCGGCCACGGCGCTCCGCCCGGAGCGGCGGCTCCCGGCCGGGGGCCTGGCGGCGGCGCTGTTCCTGCTGGCGACCTGGGTCCGGCTGGCCGCCTGGGAGATCACGGTCCCGGAGGCGTACACGCTGCCCGTCTCGGTTCCGGCCCTCGCCTTCGGTGTCCTGCTGCGGCGCCGTACCCCGGCGACCTCGTCCTGGGCGGCGTACGGCCCCGGACTCGCCGCGACCCTGCTGCCGAGCCTCCATACGGCCTGGGGCGACCCGGGCTGGACCCGGCCGCTGCTGCTGGGCCTGGCGGCCCTGGTGATCACCCTCGCCGGCGCCCATCGCCGTCTCCAGGCGCCGCTGGTGCTTGGTGCGGCGGTGCTGGCCCTGGTCGCGCTGCACGAGCTGGCGCCGTACGCGGTACAGGCGATGGGGGTGCTCCCCCGCTGGCTGCCCCCGGCGCTCGCGGGCCTGCTGCTCCTGGTCACGGGCGCCACCTACGAGCAGCGGCTGCGGGACGCCCGCCGGCTGCGCGACTCGGTCCACCGCATGCGGTAGGCGCCTGCGCGCGTGTTCCGGCCCCGGGCTCCCGGGGCCGGGACGGAAAGCGGCCGGGGGGGGGGCGCCGGTTGTGGCGGGCCGGCCCCCGCCCGGCGGGGGTGCCCCCCCGGGTTTTTTTT
>NZ_JBFADP010000134.1:0-2739 GCF_040641415.1 Streptomyces sp. NPDC020875
ATCAGGCTGCCGGGCGCGGCCCGGGGTTGTGTGCCTCACCCGGAGGGCCAAGGCGCTGGGGGTCCCCCCAGCGCCGAAGGCGTAGGGGGAGGAACTGCGCGACAAGCCACCCACGGTCCGCAGGCCGCGAACAACGTCACGCGGCCGGGCGCGGCCCGGGTCTTGCGGGGACGGGGCCCCGGGAGTCGGGGGACGCGGGCGGCCCGGGATGTCAGGGGGCTCTGACAGAATTACCGGCGTGGGCAGGGACGACGCGTCGACCGGTACCGGGAACGACCCGGCATCCGCTCCCGAGCAGCTGGCGCTGATCCGGGAGACGGTCCGCCGCGCCGACGTCCCCCGGGCCAAGCCCCGTACCTGGCGCGGTGCCGCCCTCGCCGATGAGCTGCCCGTCGCCCGGGTCGTGGTCAACAAGGGCGTGCTCCATCTCGACCAGTTCTTCGACTACGCCGTGCCGAAGGAACTGGATGCCGAGGCCCGGCCGGGGGTCCGGGTCAGGGTCCGGTTCGGCGCCGGGGGCGGCCGGGTGCGGCAGGGCCGCCGGGAGGGCGGCGGGCTCATCGACGGCTTCATCGTCGAGCGCCGGGCCTCCTCGGACTACAGCGGAGCCCTCGCCGCCCTCGCGAACGTCGTGTCCCCCGAGCCCGTGCTCAGCCCGGAGGCCCTGGCGCTGGCCCGGGACGTGGCCGACCGTTACGCGGGGTCGCTGGCGGACGTACTCCAGCTCGCGGTGCCGCCGAGGAACGCCCGTGCGGAGCGCCGGCCGTCGCCCGAGCCGCTGCCGTCGCCCCCGGTGCCGGACGCCGGGTCGTGGCGGCGGTATCCGAACGGCCCCGGATTCCTGGCCGCCCTCGCCGACGGCGGCGGACCGCGCGCGGTCTGGACGGCGCTGCCGGGCCCCGACTGGCCCGACGAGCTGGCGCGGGCCGTGGCGGCCACCCTGGCGTCGGGCCGCGGGGCGCTGGTCGTCGTCCCCGACGGGCGCCGGGTCACCCGGGTGGACGAGGCGCTGACCGCTCTCCTCGGCCCCGGCCGCCATGCGGTCCTGACCGCCGATTCGGGGCCCGAGAAGAGATACGGCGAGTGGCTGGCCGTACGGCGGGGCTCCGTCCGCGCGGTGGTCGGGACCCGGGCGGCGATGTTCGCGCCGGTACGGGATCTCGGCCTGGTCGCGGTCTGGGACGACGGAGACTCCAGCCACAGCGACGACCGGGCGCCGTTCCCGCACGTCCGGGAAGTGCTGGAGCTGCGGGCCCGCAACGAGTCCTGCGGCTTTCTGCTGGGCGGGCTGAGCTGCACCGTGGAGGCGGCGCAGCTCGTCGACAGCGGCTGGGCCCGCCCGCTGGCGGCCGACCGGGAACGCGTCAGGGCCGCCGCGCCCCTGGTCCGTACCGTCGGTGACGAACAACTCGGCCGCGACGGGGCCGCGCGGGCGGCCCGGCTGCCGACCCTGGCGTGGGAGACCGCCCGGGAGGGGCTGAAGCACGGCCCGGTGCTGGTGCAGGTGCCCCGGCGGGGATACGTACCGAGGCTCGGATGCGAACGGTGCCGTACGCCCGCCCGGTGCGAACGGTGCTCCGGGCCGTTGCAGGCCCCCGAGGAGCGGGCGCTCGGCTGCGGCTGGTGCGGCCGGGAAGTACCGGAATGGCACTGCCTCGCCTGCGGCGGTACGCGGCTGCGCGCCCGGGTCGTCGGGGCCCGGCGCACCGCCGAGGAGCTGGGGCGTACGTTCCCCGCCGTCCCGGTCCGGACCTCCGGCCGGGACCATGTGCTGGACACCGTCCCCGGCCGCCCGGCGCTCGTGGTCAGCACCCCCGGGGCCGAGCCGGTCGCCGACGGCGGATACGCGGCGGCCCTCCTCCTCGACGGCTGGGCCATGCTCGGCCGACCCGATCTGCGCTCCTCGGAGGAGGCACTGCGACGCTGGATCGACGCGGCGGCGCTGGTACGGGGCGGGGCCGAGGGCGGCACGGTCGTGATCGTCGCCGAGCCGACGCTCCGGCCGGTCCAGGCCCTGGTCCGCTGGGACCCGGTCGGCCACGCGAGACGCGAACTGGCGGACCGGGCCGAGCTGGGCTTTCCACCGGTGTCGCGAATGGCCGCGGTGACGGGGCGGACGGACACGGTCGCGGCGTTCCTGGAGACGGCGGGCCTGCCGCCGGAGACCGAGGTCCTCGGCCCGGTGCCGCTGCCCGCGCCCCCCGCCGGACGCCCCCGGCGCCCCGGCGACCCCCCGCCGGGGGAACCGTGGTCACAGGCGCTGCTCCGGGTGCCGCCGGGCAGCGGGGCGGCGTTGGCGCGGGCACTGAAATCGGCGCGGGCGGCACGGTCGGCGCGCGGCGGTACGGAACAGGTCCGGATCCGCGTCGACCCCCTCGACATCGGCTGAACGCCTCCCGCTGAGGGTCCCCGCGTGCCCGCGCCGCCCGGCGCCCGGGGTTGTTCGCGGTCCGCGCCACCGTCGTGGCTTGTCGCGCAGTTCCTCCCCCTATGCCTTCGGCGATGGGGGGACCCCCAGCGCCTTGGCCCTCCGGGTGAGGCACACAACCCCGGGCCGCGCCCGGCAGCCTGATGCAGTTCGCGGTCCGCGGACCGTGGCCGGCTGGTCGCGCAGTTCCCCGCGCCCCTGGGTTGCCCTCCTCATCCCCCTCGTGGTGAGACGGGTCCCATTTTCAGGGCCAAGGAGCGGGAGAGCATTTAGGGGCGCGACGACCCCCGCGCTCGACGGCGGACCTTCGC
>NZ_JBFADP010000135.1:0-2474 GCF_040641415.1 Streptomyces sp. NPDC020875
CGCCGGGGGGACCCCCACCGCCATCGCGATCGCACGCACCAGACGCCGCGGGGCCCGCCCTTCGGGCGGACGGCGCTACTTTCGAAACACGCCCTAGAGGAGGGTGTCGTAGACGGCGACCGCGGTGCGGTCGTCGGCGTAGCCCTTCACTCTGAGCTGGACATCGGTCAGGAAGGCCGCCGGGGGCGGGGGGTCGGTGGCGTGCCAGCGGCGGGCCAGTTCGGCGCCGAGGCCGGGGGCCTCGCGCAGGGGGTCGGCGAGGCCGGGGGCGCAGAGGAGGAGGGTGTCCCCGGGGCGGGCCGTGCAGACCCGGAAGCGGAAGGGCTCGGGGGGTGGTGGCGCCGGGTCCTCGTACTCGGGTGGCACGGCGGCCGGTTCCAGCTCCTCCCAGGCGCCGTCCCGTAGCCGGAACAGTCCGCCGGGGCCGATCCCGAAGAAGATCCGGTGGCGGCAGTCCGGGTCGGCGGTCAGCAGCAGACAGCGCAGTCCGGCGGTGTAGTCGTCGGGGGCACGGCCGCGTTCGGCCGCGAGGGCGCGGAGCCGGCTGACGCTCCGGTCGGTGAGCCGGTGCAGTCCGGCCCTGAGGTCGTCGCGGCGCCCGGCCCTGATGTCCTCGGTGAGCCGGAAGTGGCTGCGGCCGACCGCGCCGCCGATGAGCCGGCAGGCGTCCGCCGCCGCGCGGTGGGCGTCGGGGGCGGCCCGGGGGCCGGTAGCGACGGCGATCAGTACCAGCGCGTTGTCGCCGGTGCCGAACCGGGCCGTGAGCAGGGCGTCCTTACGGGGGTCGCCCCGGTAGCGCGCGGAGTCCCCTCGGACGGAGGCGGCGCGCAGGGTCCAGGTGCCGTACCGGGCGCCGTCCACGACGGTGTCGGGGACCAGCCCGTCCAGCGCCTCGGGGTCGGCCATGGGCAGGGCCGTGGGGTCGGCGTCATAGGTCGGCGGCCCGTCGCCGATGTATCCGGGGTGGGCGCCGCCGTCGGCCGCCGACACCGCTCCGGGCGCCCGCGGAACTCGTGGGTCCGGCACACCGGGTAAGGGCCCGGACGCCTCACTCTCGCCCTCCGCGGCGGCGGTTGTCGGCTCCGGCTCGTCCGGCGCGAACGGTGGTACGCGCTCCGCCCCGTCGTCGGGCTCCCCCGGCGACGGCTCGGCGGGCGGGCTCCCGAAGACCACCGGTCCGGTCCCCGGCAGGGGCGGCGGAAGGACGGGGGCCGCGGCTTCGACCGGCTCCGACGGGGGTCCGTCGGCGGCGGACGGCTCCGGCGCGGACGGCGGCGGTACGCGGCCCTCGGCGGTCCCGGGCCGGTCCGGGACGACGCGCTCGGGTACGACGGGGGGCGGCTCCGGCGCGGACGCGGGGGCGGACGCGGCCGGGCCGGGGGCCGCCGACCTGGCGGGAGCGGGGGGCTCTTCGGGCTCCCACCAGGCCCGGGGACGTATGGGCGGACCGGCCGGGGCCGTGGTCGGCGCCGTCACCGCCGTCGCGGAGGCGAAGTGGTCGTCAAGACTCGCGCCACCGGTCGGGGACTGCGGACGGGCCGGGTCCGGGGCGGGCGCGGGCACGGGCGCCGGTTCCTGATAGAGCCGGTGCCACCAGTCGTCTGCCGGGGCGGGTGTCTCCCCCTGCTGCCTCATGTCCATAGTGTCGACCGGGAACGGCCCGGCAAAACGGGGCCTTTCCAAAGCTGTCGACCTTTCGCCATCCCCGTTCGGCCGGTCGTCGGCGCTCACACCGGGAAGGGGCGGCGCCACCTGCGGCGGGGCGCGTTCGGCGGCTGTACCACCGGTACGCAGCCCCGGACGGCCGGAGTCCGGATCGTGCCACGGGAGGCGGGGGTGGCCGCGGTGGGGGAACCTGGGTCCGTGGGTGGTGTGTGGCAGGAGGTACTGGTGGGGGGCGTGATCGCGTTCGGGCTCGCCGGGGTGCTGGTTCCCGGGGTGCCCGGCCGCTGGCTGGTCTGGGCGGCGATGCTCTGGTGGGCGCTGCACGAGCAGTCGGGTGCCGCCTGGGCGCTGCTGGTCGGCTCCACGGCCGTACTGCTGCTGGTGCAGGTGGTGCTCTGGCTGATGCCGACCCGCCGGATCCGGGAGTCGGGCGCCACCGGCAGGACCGCGGCCTTCGCGGGCGCCGGGGCGGTGGTGGGGTTCGTGGTGCTCCCGGTGGTCGGTGCGATCCCGGGCTTCGTCGGGGGCATCTATCTCTGTGAGCGCCGTCGGCTGGGCGGCCACGGCCAGGCGAAGGCGGCGACCCGCCAGGTGATGCGCGCGGCGGGGGCAAGTGTGCTGGTGGAGCTGTTCGCCTGTCTGCTGATCGCCGGTGCGTGGCTGGGCGCGGTGATCGCGCGGTGACGACCGGTCCGCGCGGCCCCCGACCCTAAGGGCTGTCCCGTAATCCCCGGTGGGCGCACGACGACAGCTACGGCACTCCCCCTGGGCCCGGCGGCCCGGGAGGTACCCCCACGCCGCGTTGTCGG
>NZ_JBFADP010000136.1:0-2122 GCF_040641415.1 Streptomyces sp. NPDC020875
GGGGTGGTGAACTGCTCGGCAGGGAGTGAACTCTAGTGTGCATGTGCGTGTTTGAGTGTGCGTTATGATCTGTGTATGAACCTCAAGGAGTGGGCGAAGGCGAACGGTGTGCATCCGCATACCGCCTACCGCTGGTTCCGTGAGGGCACGTTGCCGGTACCCGCTACGCGTGTGGGGCCGCGCACGATCCTGGTGAACGTGGAAGCGAACTCGACCCCGCCGGCTCCTGCCTGCGGGGTCGGCCTGTATGCCCGGGTCTCCTCTCACGACCAGAAGCGGGATCTGGAGCGTCAGGTCGCCCGGCTGGCCGGATGGGCGGCGAAGGCCGGGCACCAGGTCGTCCGTGTCGAGTCCGAGATCGGCTCGGGCATGAACGGTTCCCGGATGAAGGCGCGTCGGCTGCTGGCCGATCCGAAGGTGACGACCGTGGTGGTCGAGCACAGGGACCGGCTGGGCCGGATGAACGTCGAGCTGGTCGAGGCCGCCCTGTCCGCGACGGGACGACGGCTGGTCGTGCTCGATGACGGTGAGGTCGAGGACGACCTGGTGCGCGACATGGTCGAGGTCCTGACCTCGTTCTGTGCCCGCCTGTACGGGCGCGGGTCGGCGAAGAAACGCGCCCGCAAGGCACTCGAAGCGGCGGCCTGCGGTGAGTGAGAAGCAGCTCCGCCCCATCGAGGCGCCGTTCGTTGCGCTCGGCCCGTCCGGGGTCGCGATACGCACCCGCCTCAAGGAGCTCACCCCGGCCGACGAGAAGGTGCTCCGGCTGATGGGTTGGCATCTGGGCCGGCTCGCGTCCCGGGACCTTGCCGTGCGGTGCGCCCAGGGTCTGGAGCACGACAAGGACACGTGGGCGGTACGGAAGCAGGGCCTGACCGGCGAGTCGTCGTCGCGTTGGGCGGGGTCGATCACGAAGGCGTCGCACGATCAGTGGGCGCTCTCCCGCCGCTGCCAGCTCGCGCACATCAAGGACCTCGAAGCCGGGGTCCGCATGCTGATGCACCGGCTGTCCCTCCCGCTCGGGGAGAAGGGCACCAAGCGTGCGCCGGGCGGATACCGCACGAAGCAGGAGTGGTTCCAGAAGTCGCGGCGCCTGGCCGTGCTGGAGCGCCGCCTCGATGTCGCTCGCGCGGAACGTGAGGCGGGGGTCGTGCGGGTGGTGCGGGGTGGCCGACGGCTGCTGAACACCCGCCACAACCTGGACGCCGCGCAGCTGACCGAGGTCCAGTGGCGGGAACGCTGGGAGGCCGAGCGGTGGTTCCTCGCCGCGGACGGCGAGTCCGGAAAGCGGTACGGCAACGAGACCATCCGGATCACGCCCGACGGCGAGGTCTCGATCAAACTGCCCGCGCTGCTCGCGCACCTGGCGAATGCACCCCGCGGCCGGTACCGGCTGCCCGCCCGGGTGGCGTTCGCGCACCGCGGCGCCGAGTGGGCCGACCGCATCGAGGCGAACCGGGCCGTCGCCTACCGCATCCACCTGGACGCCGAGCGGGGCCGCTGGTATCTGACCGCGGCCTGGCAGAAGCCCGTGGTCAAGACGATCCCGCTCGATGCCGCGCGCGCGGCCGGGATGGTCGGGGTCGACACGAACGCCGACCACTTCGCCGCCTACCGGCTCGATCGGCACGGCAACCCGGCCGGTGGTCCCAAGCGGTTCTTCTACGACCTGTCCGGCACCGCCGACCACCGTGACGCCCAGGTCCGCCACGCCATCACCCAACTGCTGCACTGGGCGAAGCGGTGCGGCGTCGCCGCGATCGGCCTGGAGAACCTCGACTTCGGCGAGGAGAAGACCCGGGAGAAGCACGGCCGCAAGAAGCGGTTCCGGCAGCTGATCTCCGGCATCCCCACCGCCCAGCTCCGCGCCCGGCTCGTCTCGATGGCCGCAGAGCAGGACCTGGCCGTCGTCGCCGTCGACCCGGCCTACACCTCCAAGTGGGGCGACGAGCACTGGCGCAAGCCCCTCACCAGCAAGACCCGAAAGATGTCCCGACACGACGCCGCGAGCGTCGCGATCGGGCGACGCGCCCTCGGACACCCGATCCGGCGACGGACGGCACCGCCCCACGACGACCAGAGCGATCGTCGTGGGCATCGGACCGCCCAGGCCGGACCGGGT
>NZ_JBFADP010000137.1:0-2083 GCF_040641415.1 Streptomyces sp. NPDC020875
GCCCACTCCGCCCCCTTTCGGGGGGGGGGGGGCCGGTGGGCGGCGCCCCCCCCGGGGGCCGGGGCGCCCCCCCCCCCCCCCCACCCGGGGCCGGACGGCACGGCGGCCCGGCCGGGGACCGGACAGAGCCGGTCCCCGGCGGGCGCGGGCGCCGGACCGGTCAGAAGGACGTCCAGGTGAAGGAGACCTGGTCGCCCGGGTTCAGCTTGAACTGGCAGCCCCCGACGGGGGTGGGGGTCCCGTTGACGGCGATGCTCCAGTACGCGGACGCCCCGCCGCTGACGTTCTTGATGGTGTCGACGAAGAAGTCGTCGAACGAGGCGTACCAGGTGCCGTCCCAGGTGAAGCCGTGCTTACGGGCGGCGTCGTCCAGGGCGGCCGTGGGGGTGGGCACCTTGGAGGCGTGGGCGCCGCCATTGGTGCCGTCGCACTTGTGGGTACCCCCGCTGGCGGTGGTGACGTCATGGCCCCTGGTTCTGACCTTGCCCTGGAACAGGGGTCCGTCCGGGCCCTGGACGGACAGGCCGACCCTGATCGGGGCGTTGGTGTGCGGGGTGCCGTGGGCTGTCGCGGGGGCGGTGGCGAGCGCGGTGAACGCGAGGCTCAGGGCGGCGGTGGCGATCGTGGCGCGGCGCGTCGTACCGAGGGACATGGCGGGCCTTTCTGACCGGACCGGGCCGACGGTGCGGACCCGTTCGGGCGCGCCGCTCCGTCCCGCCGTGGGCGGGAGGAACCGGGGCCGGGAGGGCTGTCGCACCGCAGACCGTGGCAGTGGAAGCGGACCTGCCGTGCGGCGGGCGCTCCGACTCTGGCGGCGCCCGGAGGCGCCGCGCACGGTTGCAGGTCAGTGCCGGAATTCCACCGGCTTCCCCCGTTCGCACAGCCATTCAGTTGTGGCCCGAAGGTGCTCGGGCAGACGCATCGTACGGTTCCAACGCCTGTCCGGCCAAGGGGTGTTGACAGCCGGACGCGGCCCGCCCCGCGGGTCCGTCACAGGGCCCGCACCCGTGGTTCCCCGTACGTTCACCGATCGTCGGATCCCGGTACGGACATGGAAGTTCGAAGGTTCCGGCACCGGCGAACCGGCGGATCGGTAGGGTGCGGACCTCCGGCATCGCGGATTCGCGCAGGGGGAAACATGGTGTATCTGGTCGAGTTGCCCGTATCCGGGCCGGGCGACGACGGTACGGGCTCCGCTCCGCCGGAGGCGGCCGGTGTCGTCCGGGTCCAGATCGAGGAGGCCGCGGAAGGGCTGGTCCAGGTCGCCCGCCCCGGGCAGGTCGTGGCCAGGGCGACCCGGTCGCTGGACGAGATGCTGGCCGGGATCCGGCCGGTCGCCGAGAACTTCGTCGACGGATTCCGCGACATGGCCCGGCGACCCGACGAGATCGGGATCGAGTTCGGGCTCTCCCTGTCGGCCGAGGCGGATGTGGTGATCTCCCGGACGACCGGCCAGGCCAACTTCAAGGTCACCCTGACCTGGCGCAATCCGCAGTCCGGCGAACCGGGGGCGGACACCGCGGGATGACGGGGCCGCAGCCGCCGTCGGACCCCTGGAACACGGCCGCGCCCGAACCGGGGCCGCCCGCCCCGGACGCTGCCGTCCTCCGGGTCCGTGACAGCCGGGGACAGACCGTCGGTGTCGCCTTCCTGGTCTCCGACACCACCGCCCTGACCTGCGCGCATGTGGTCAGTGCCGCACTCGGCACGGCCGGGGGCGCGGCCCCGCCGCCCACCGCCAGGGTCCGGGTCGACCTGCCCCTCGTACCCGCCGCGCGGCACGAGGGCGAGGCGCCGTCGACGACGGCGGGAGTGGAGCAGTGGACGGCGCCCCGGGAGGCCGGCGGCCCCGCCCCGGCCGCCGGGCCCGCCGCGCCCGGCGATATCGCCGTACTGCGGCTCGACGCCCCCCTGCCCGCAGCCCGCCCGGTCCCGCTCGTGGACCCCGGCGAGGTCTGGGGGCACCGGGTACGGGCCTTCGGGATTCCGGCCGGGCGCCCCGGCGGTGTCTGGCACGCGGGGGTCCTGCGGGGACGGCAGGCCGACGGCTGGGTGCAGGCCGATCTCGACGGCCGGGGCTACC
>NZ_JBFADP010000138.1:0-2079 GCF_040641415.1 Streptomyces sp. NPDC020875
ATCGCGGACGCGCGCGATGCCCGGGCACGGCTGAAGGAGGTGGAGGAGCGGGCCCGGGAACCCCTGGCGATCGTCGGCGCCTCCTGCCGCTATCCGGGCGGCGTGGAATCCCCCGCCGGGCTGTGGCGGCTGGTCGACGACGGCGTCGACGCCATCTCCGAGTTCCCCACCGACCGGGGCTGGGACGAGGACGTCTACGACCCCGATCCCGACCGCAACGGCAAGACCCTGACCCGGCACGGCGGCTTCGTCGACGGCATGACCGACTTCGACGCCGCGTTCTTCGGGATGTCGCCGCGCGAGGCCGTCGCCGCCGACCCGCAGCAGCGGCTGCTCCTCGAAACCACCTGGGAGGCGATGGAGAGCGCCGGGATCGTCCCCGCCACCCTCCGCGGCACCAGGACCGGTGTCTTCACCGGACTGATGTACCAGGGGTACGGTGCCGGAGTCCTGGACGACGTCCCCGCCGAACTGGCCGGGCATCTCGCCAGCGGCCTCTCCAGCAGCATCGCCTGCGGACGGCTCTCCTACGTCTTCGGACTCGAAGGCCCCTCCGTCTCCGTGGACACGGCCTGCTCGTCGTCGCTGGTCACCCTGCACCTGGCGGCCCAGGCGCTGCGACGCGGCGAATGCGATCTCGCGCTCACCGGCGGGGCGACCCTGATGCCCACCCCGTTCTCGATCATGGAGTTCTCCCGGCAGCGGGCCCTGTCGCCCGACGGCCGCTGCAAGGCGTTCGGCGCCGGGGCCGACGGCACCGCCTGGGCGGAGGGCGCGGGCATGCTCGTCCTGGAGCGGTTGTCGGACGCCCGGCGCAACGGCCACCGGGTGCTCGCCGTACTGCGCGGCTCGGCGGTCAACCAGGACGGCGCGTCCAACGGGCTGACCGCTCCCAACGGCCCCGCGCAGGAGCGGGTGATCCGGCAGGCGCTCGCGGACGCGGACCTCACCGGCGCCGATGTCGACGTGGTCGAGGCGCATGGCACCGGGACCCGGCTCGGGGACCCGATCGAGGCCCGCGCCCTGCTCGCCACCTACGGCCGCGACCGGACCGCCGGGGACCCCCTGTTCCTGGGCTCCCTGAAGTCCAATATCGGACACGCCCAGGCGGCGGCCGGGGTCGGCGGCGTCATCAAGATGGTCGAGGCGTTGCGCCACGGCAGGCTGCCCCGCACCCTGCACGCCGACGAACCGACCCCGCACGTCGACTGGTCCGCCGGGACCGTCGCCCTGCTCGACCGGGCCCGGCCCTGGCCCGACCGGGACCGGCCGCGCCGGGCCGCGGTCTCCGCGTTCGGAATCGGCGGCACCAACGCCCATGTGATCCTGGAGGAGGCGCCCCCGCTCCCGGCGGACGGGCCCGCCGCGACAGCCGTACCGGCGCCCGCGCACCGGCCCGTACCGCCGTCCGATACTCCGTCCGCCGTCGGCTGGACCCTGTCGGCGAAGACCCCGGAGGCGCTGCGCGGCCAGGCCGAGCGGCTGCTCGCCTTCGCCGCGGACCATCCGGAGCACGGCATCGCGGACATCGCGTACTCGCTGGCGACCACCCGGGCCGTCCTCGACCACAGCGCCACCGTCGTCGGCGCCGACCACGACGAACTGCTCCGGGGCCTCGGGGCCCTGGCCGCCGGGACCGCCGACCCGGCCGTGACCACGACGGGCCGCGCCCGCCCCGGCGGGCTGGCGTTGGTCTTCACCGGCCAGGGCTCGCAGCGCCCGGGCATGGGCCGTGAGCTGTACGAGACGTCGCCGGTCTTCGCCCGCGCGCTGGACGAGATCTGCGCGGCCCTCGACCCGCTGCTCGACCGGCCGCTGAAGGACGTGCTGTTCGCCGAACCGGGTACGGACACCGCGAAGGAGCTGGACGGTACGGCCCTCGCCCAGCCCGCGTTGTTCGCGGTGGAGGTGGCGCTGTTCCGGCTGGTCACGTCCTGGGGTGTGGTCCCGGACCAGCTGCTGGGGCACTCCATCGGGGAGGTGTCCGCCGCCCATGCGGCGGGTGTACTCGACCTGCCCGACGCCTGCACCCTCGTCGCCACCCGCGGCAGGCTGATGCAGTCCGCCCGCGACGACGGC
>NZ_JBFADP010000139.1:0-2047 GCF_040641415.1 Streptomyces sp. NPDC020875
ACCCGCTCCACCACCACCGCCGCCGCACCCACCACATGCTCACAATTGTCCAGAACCAACAACAACCGCCGCCGACGCAGAAACTCCACCAGGCGGGTGAGCGGATCGGCGGGCGGCCCGGACGTCCGGGCCGGGAGGGCGGGCTCGCGGACGCCGAGGGCGGTGAGAACGGCGTCCGCCACGGCCGCCTCGTCGCGTACGGGGGCGAGTTCGGCCAGCCAGACGCCGTCCGGACGGTCGTCGGGCCGGGTGAGGTCGGCGACTTCGACGGCGAGCCGGGTCTTGCCCGCGCCCCCGGGGCCGGTGAGGGTCACCAGCCGGTGGGCGGCGAGGGCCGCCGCCACCTCGCCGAGTTCGTCGGTCCGGCCGACGAAGGAGGTGAGCCGGGCGGGGATGTTGCCCCGCGCGGGCGCCCGGTGCGCGGGCGGGTACGGGAGGGGGGAATCGGACGGCGCCGGCGCCGATACCGGGGAGAGCCGTACGGGGTCGGCGCCAGTCCGGACCGCGTCCCCGGTGGCCCGGCTCCCCGTACCGCCGTCCCCGAGCAGACGGTGGTACAGGGCGCGCAGTTCCGGTCCCGGCCGGGTGCCGAGCCGGTCGGCGAGCCCGCTTCTGACCTCCTCGTACGCCGCCAGTGCCTCGGCCTCGCGCCCGGTCTCGGCGAGCGCCCTGATCCGCAGGGCCTGGGCGGGTTCGTCGAGGGGCGCGGCGGCGGCGATGGCGGTCAGCTCGGGCAGGACTGCGGCGGCCCGGCCGAGCGCGACGGCGGCGGACGCGGCACCGAGCCGGGCCTCGGCGTGGCGGCGGGAAGCGCGGACGGCGAGCGGGTCGGTGGCGCCGTCGGGCAGGTCCAGCAGCGGCGGTCCCTGCCAGAGGGCGAGCGCTTCGCCGAGGACGCGGGCGGCGTCGGCGGGGCGGTCTCCCGCCAGCGCGGCCAGCCCCTCGGCGGTCAGCCGTTCGAAGCGGAACACGTCGACGGCGTCGGGCCCGACCGTCAGCCGGTAGCCGCCGGGGGTCAGTTCCACGGCGTCCCGGCCGACGGCCCGCCGCAGCCGTCCGATCAGTGCCTGGAGGGCGGCGATTCCGCCGTCGTCGCCGGGGTCCCGGCCGTCGGCGGCCCGGATCCGCTCCGCCAGCGTCCCGGGGGCCACGGCCCGGCCGCCCTCGGCGGCGAGGGCGGTGAGCAGGGCCCGCAGCCGGGGTCCGCCGAGTACGGCTTCGGTGCCGTCGGGCCGGATCGCGCGGACGGGTCCGAGTACGTGGTAGCGGAGCATCACCGGCCCATTCTGCCCGGCCGGAACGGGCCCGGGTGCCGCCGGGCGCCCCGGGTCGGACCCGGTCGAGGGGGCGGTGCGGCGGGGGCGGGAGGCGGACCGTGACCGGGTCGCCGGGACGCACCTCGCCGCTCGTTCCGGCCACGCTCATGATCCCGGCTCGGCGGACGACGTTCCCGTCGGCGTCGCGGCCGACGACCTGTTTCAGCAGTCCGTCCCGGAAGGCGTCGATCCGGCGGCAGGGGTTGCGCGGCCCGGTCACCTCCGGCACGGCGTGGTCGCCGATCGCGAGCAGGGTGCCGGTGGGAAGGCCGAGCAGGTCGATTCCCCTGGTGGTGATGTTCTCGCCGAGGTCGCCGGGTCGTACGGTGAACCCCGCCGCCGCGACCTCGGCGAACAGCTCCTCGTGGATGAGGTGGATCTGGCGCAGATTGGGCCGGGTGGGGTCCTGGGCGAGGCGGGAGTGGTGTTTGACGGTCGCCCCGGCGTGGACGTCGCCCAGGACGCCGAGTCCGGCGACGAGTTCGACGCTCTCCCGGTTCGGCTTGGTGAAGGAGTACACGCCGTTGCTGCTGACGGCCGATACCGTCCCGACCATCGCCGAACCCTCGGATCCGTCGGTACGTGCAGTCCGTCACGACCCTACGGCGTGTTGCGAAAGTGGCGCCGTCCGCCCGTAGGGCGGGGCCCGCGGCGTCCGGTGCGTGCAGTCCGCGATGGCGGTGGGGGTCCCCCCGGCGGAGCCAGGGGGCGGTTTCCCTCGTACTGGACGT
>NZ_JBFADP010000140.1:0-1550 GCF_040641415.1 Streptomyces sp. NPDC020875
TACGGACCCACCGAAACCACCGCCTGCACCACCCTCACCACACCCATCACCCCCAACCAACCCATCACCATCGGCACCCCCAACCACAACACCCATATCCACGTCCTGGACCCCTTCCTCCGACCGGTGCCCCCAGGAGTCACCGGCGAGATCTACATCTCCGGCATCGGCCTCGCCCGCGGCTACCTCCACCGCCCCGCACTCACCGCCGAACGCTTCATCGCCGACCCCTACGGCCCACCCGGCACCCGCATGTACCGCACCGGCGACCTCGCCCGCTGGACCACCGACGGAACCCTCGACTACCAGGAGCGGCTCGACCAGCAGGTGAAGGTCCGCGGGCTGCGGATCGAACTCGGCGAGATCGAGGCCGTACTCGCCCGGGATCCGCGGATCGACCGGGCGGCGGTACGGACCCATACCGATGACACCGGGAACATCCGGCTGGTCGGCTATCTCGTCGGCCGTCCCGGGACCACGCTCGATATCGACGACATCCGCGACCGGCTCCGGAAGACCCTGCCCGACCATATGGTCCCGGGGGTGTTCATGGTGCTGGCCGAGCTTCCGACGACCACCAGCGGAAAGCTCGACCGGCGGGCCCTGCCGGCGCCCGATCTCCAGGAGCAGATCAGCGACCAGGCGCCCCGTACCGCGCGGGAGAAGGCCCTGGCCGGGCTGTTCGCCGAGACCCTCGACCTGCCCCGGGTCGGTATCCATGACAACTTCTTCCAGCTCGGCGGCCACTCCCTGCTCGCCACCCGGCTGACCAGTCGGATCAGGGCCGCGCTCGGCAAGGAAGTCACCGTCCGGACTCTCTTCGACCACCCCACGGTCGCCCGGCTCACCCATCATCTGGACGACACCAAGGCCGTACGGCCGACTCTCCAGGCGATGGCGCGGCCCCGGCTGGTTCCGCTGTCGTCGGCTCAGCGACGGCTCTGGTTCCTCAACCAGCTCCAGGGCCCGACCCCCACCTACAACATCCCCTTCATCATCAACCTCAGCGGAACCGTCGACCCCGAAGCCCTGCACCGGGCGCTGATCGATCTGGTCGAGCGCCATGAAACGCTCCGGACCACCTTCCCCGAGACCGACGGAACCCCCCACCAGCACATCCACACCCCGGACGAAGCCGAGCCCGAACTCCTCCACCACCGGATCGAGCCGGGGGACCTCCATCGGTCCATCGATGAATTCATTCGACGGGGATTCCTGCTCGCCGAGGAATTGCCGCTACGGGTGGCTCTGCTGACGACGAGTCCGAAGGAACACTCTCTCGTTCTCGTGGTCCATCACATCGCGGCCGACGGTGAATCGATCCGCCCCCTCCTCACCGATCTGCTGCACTTCTACCAGCACTACACGGACGGCACCGCGACCGACCACCGCCCGGTTCTGCCGGTGCAGTACGCCGATTACACCCTCTGGCAGAAAACCCTCCTCGGCGACGAGAACGACCCCAACAGCCTCGCCGCCCAGCAACTCGAATACTGGAAAAACAACCTCAGCAACCTCCCCGAAACCCTCCCCCTCCCCTACGACCACCC
>NZ_JBFADP010000141.1:0-1126 GCF_040641415.1 Streptomyces sp. NPDC020875
CGGGGGGCAGGTGATCGGTGAGCACGGTGAGGCGGCCGTCCCCCTCTGGGCGGCGGTCGGCGGCCGGGTGGTCCCGTACGACCCCGAGCACGTCCGGGCCGCGCTCGCCGACCGCCCCCGCCTCATCGCCCGCGGCCTGGACCGGGTGCGCTGCGGCCCGGCCGCAGCCGTGGTGTCCACCCTCCGAGCGGCCCTCGGCCTCACCGACACGACTATCGCTCTCTCCACCCGCCGACCCGACGGCGCGTTCATCGGCTGGCCGGTCCGATTCACCGGCGGTATCCCCCACCCCGTCGATCTCGATCTCACCCCGGCCGAACGCGCCCAGTTCGCCGCGGCCGACCGCAAGGTCCGGACCGCGTACGCCGCCGTCCGACCCTGAACTCCGAGGAGACCAGTTCATGTACACCCGTATCACTGCCGCCGGTCACCACGTCACCCTCTCCACCCCCGTTCCGGGGATCAGCGAATGGGTCACCGACTACGTCACCCCCTGGTGGCGAGCCGACGAGGCCGAGCGGTTCACCCAGGGGGCCCCGATGGTCGAGGCGTACGTCGACCCGGCCGCCACGGCCCAGTTGTCGTTCACGGTGACCGAGTACCCGCACGACAAGGCGGAGTACGCCGGGAGCCCCCTGCTCTACCGGCGCGACGCCGACGGAGCGGTGGCCGCCGCGCAGCCGGAAGCCGGGCTCGCCTTCCACTACCAGCCGTCCGCGCCCTACCTGTCCATCGTCGGCGCAACGGAAGTCCAGGTCGCGACCGCGACCGCCCGGCTGGTCCGGGAACTGACGCGCGCCCGGCTCCAGAGCGCCGGATGGCACATCCTCCACGCCTCGGCCGTCGTCCAGGGCGGGGAAGCCACCCTCGCCCTCGGGGACAAGGGCGCGGGCAAGACCACGACCGCGCTCCTGCTGGCCCAAGCGGGTGGGCAGCTCCTGGCGAACGACCGGATCTTCGTCCGGCCCTGCGCGGACGGGACGGTGCGGGCGCTGCCGTGGCCTGCCGCGGCCGCCATCGGTCTCGGTCTTCTCGACGCCCTTGGACTGTACGACCAGGTGTCCGGTCGAATCCGGAACGGCCAGCACCTCCACCCCACCCAGCACGAGCGGGTCACCGCCGCCCT